>JANXZI010000321.1 GCA_025355595.1 Spartobacteria bacterium | reverse complement strand
CGTCTCTCGCAAAATCACGCACGCACGCAGACGCCCGATGTCCGACGCAGGATGCGTCGGACGGCAGGCGGGACGCCCGCGCTACCCGAGCAACTCTCGCATCCCGCGGGTGAGAATGCCGTCCACCTCATCGGAACAATTCGCCACGCTCACCTCGTATCCGCCTTTCGGATATTCCTCTTTCACCGGGATGTACCACGGCCCGCCGTCGCCGTATGCCGCTGTCGCGACGAAGCGAGCGCCCGCGAGTTGCTGCGCGCGGATCTGGTATTCGACGAAGCACTCCGCAGGCAGATGCAGCAGCGCGATCTCGCCGAGGTGAAGCGCGCTGAGAATGATCGGCGTGCGATTTTCCAACCGCTGCATCCAGCCGAGCGTCATTGCCGGACGGATGCGATTCGCAGCGACATTCGCATTGTTCGCGACCATCTCGCGCAGTTTCTCCGCGACGAATACCGGATTCGTCGGCGGCAAGATTTCGTGCGTCTTCCACGACACCGCTCCGACCGGCGCGCGCACGAGTGATTTTTCCGACGCGACGATGCCGTCGTAAATCCGCTGCGTGAGGCGCACGCGCGCCTCGGGCGAGCCGTCGTTGTATTTTCCCGCGGCGACATTTCCCGCGCAGCCGGTGAAATAAATGTGCGTGCAGCCCGGCTCATCCTTCTGCCGCCGCTTGCGCGCGAGGCCCACGAAATCACTGCTCACATGCCCCTTGCCGTATTGGCTCATCGGATGCGTCGCGTAGTAGTGACACGCGGCGACCTTGTCCGCGCCATCGTAGAACGCGACGGTCTTCAGCATCGGATCGATCAGCCCCTCCGGCAGCGCGATGAGTTCCGCATCGCGGCAACCGCTGCCGCGCATCTTCCGCACCTTACCATCCGGTCCGAGCGCGACGCGGCGATTCCCAGCGACTTCGATGACCTTCCCCTCACCCTGCGCGATGTGCGTGAGCGTGCGCGCGGCGGGGATGGCCTTCTTCACAGCATCGCGCGCTCGGTCGAGGCAGGTGCGGAAAAATTCCACCTCCACGACGCGCAGCCCGGTCTGCTGTTCGGCGATGAGCTTCTCCGCGTGCAGGCACACGAATGGCGCATCGTGCTGATGCACGCACTGCACCGCGACACGGTCCGGCGTCGTGCCCGCAGCCTCGGCGAGCACGGTGCGCCATGCGACGTGCGCGTCATTCAGGATGCCGGTCCAGTCCACCGCGCAGATGACGATCGGCTTGCCAGCACCGAGCACCACGAAGCCGATCGCTTCGAGCGCGTCGTCGCAGTCCGCCATCGGCGTGATCCATCCGCCACACAACGGATGCCCGACGGGCGGGGTGACATCGAATCGGAACGTGGCGATCCGCAGCTTTGGCGAGCCCGCAGCATCCGCGGGCGACGCGAGCGCCGCGGCCCCGGCGGCGAGGGATGTTCCGAGAAAATAGCGGCGCGTGATTTTGGTTTTCATTTCAGTTCTTCGATGAAGGTCAGCAAATCCGCCATCGCCTGCGCGTCCATCCCGGCCTCGATGCCCTCGGGCATGAGGCTTAGACCGGACGAACTGCTGCCCTTGATCTGATTCCGCGGGATCGTCTGCTCCGCGCCACCGATCATTTTCAATGTCAGCCCGCTCGCGTCGTCCTTCGTGATGAAGCCCATGAGCGACTGCCCGTCCTTCGTGTTCACCGTGTAGGCGATGAATTGCGGTGCGACCTCCTTGTTCGGCTCGAGGATTGCCGAGAGGATGCCATCGCGCCCTTTCGCTTTCACAGTGATCAAATCCGGCCCGAGCTGGAATCCTTGTTCGCCGACGCGATGGCACGAGATGCAGCGCTGCGCATAAATCTCGCGCCCGCGCGCCGCATCGCCCTTTGCCGTCAGCGCGGGTTTGAATTTCGCGATTACCGATTCGCGCGACGGCGGTTTGATTTCCGCCAGCACCTTGTCCGCGAGTTTCGCGACGGATGCGTCCTTGTGTTTGAACAGCGCCTGCACGTCCGACGCGGCGAGTTCGCCCGCGGTGATCTGCTTCGCACTGATCGCCTGCAGCAGCGCGGTCGCGCGCTCAGGCCGCGCGAGCAGCGCGGCAAATGCAGCCGTGCGCGCCTTGCGCGAAAAATCCGGCCAGTGCGCGATGAGCGCATCCGTCACCTCGCTGCCACCGAACTGCCCGAGCGCGGCGACGCCCGCAGACTGCACGGCCTCCGGCTGCGATTTTTCCAAGCACGCGAGCAACGCGGGCACGGCGTGCTGTGGCGTGTCGAGGGCCACGAGTTTGATCGCCTCGATTCGAAAGTCATCGAGCAACTTCGCGTCGCGCATTCGTCCCGCAGCCTGCTCAAACACGGCGGCAAATTTGTTTTCCGTGTCCATGTTTGCAATCGTGGTGCCGGCACTCTTCAGACCTTCGGCAAGGGCGGCAACGCGGGCTGCGCTCGGCATCATCTCCACATATTGGATCAGCCACCGGGTCTGCGCGGCATTGCCCGATGCGGCCCCTGCACGGATCATCGCTGGGACTGTGGGAACGATGCCGTCGTTGTTCGTGGGACAGCTTCCGAATGCGCTCTGCAAAACAGGCACCATCAATGCAACCGGCGCGCTTGCGACGGCTGCTCCGAAAGCTTTGTCAGTCCCGCTCATGCTCAGCAGTCCGGCGAGCAGTCTGGCTCGGAAATCATCCACGCGTGGCCCCACACCCTTTCGCAATTCGAGCGACGGATCAAATGGAGAGGTCATCGGCCTCTTGATTTCACCGATGGTGAAAGCCAGTTGCATCAAGACCCGCTTGTCCGGTTCATCCACCAGCTTTCCATTGGCGTTTTGATTGCACTCACTGAGGAGTGCGCCGAACGCCTTCCACAGAGTGTCACTCGGAATTCCCTGCACAAATAATTTTTCCGAGAGCAACACTGCCCGCTCCTGGAGATGCTTCTCCTTGTCCTTCATCGCCTTGATCACGATGGCTTCGCTCAGCGCACCGAGACCATCGAGCGCGCCGAGCGCGTGCAGTTTCGCGACAGCGCTCGGTGAATCGGTCACAAGTTTTTCCAGCAGCGGAATGGCGGACTTGTCCTGCCGCTCGTAGAGCAACCGCGAGGCAGTGTCGCGGTGCCAGCCGTTCGGGTGTTCGAGTGCCTGCACGAGTTCCGCGGTGCTCGCCTTGCCCAAGTCCACGCTCGCGCGGCGCTGCCAGTCGGTGCGGTCGGGCTCGATGCGATAGATGCGACCGCGGTCGTTGCCGCTGTTCAGATCGAGATACTTCTTGATCTCGTCGGGAATGCTCCACGGGTGCTCGATGACTTCACGATACATGTCCATGACGTGCAGGCAGCCGTCGGGCGCGTTGGCGAAATTCACCACGCGCACCCAGGTGTCCTTGCTCGCGGCAAACTCGAAATTCTGCTCGTCGTCGGGCCGCTTGCCGATGAGCGACACGCCGTCGGCGTAGATTTTTTTCCGATGCACGAGCTGGCCGCCTGCGTCTCCGGTGAAAGTGTTGTTTTTGAAATCATCGCCATACGCATCGCCGCGATAGACAGTCGTGCCAGCCGCGCCGGTGAAGTATCCGCTCACGCGTCCCCCACCCTCAACCATTCCCTTCACCACGCCGGCGACGCGCCAGCGCGTGCGGACGATGCGCCACGGTTCGTCTGGGCTGATGCGAAATACTTCCGCCGCGCCGCCATCCGCCGCGATGCTCTGGCGCGAATTCGGCATCGAGAAGAACGGATTCCGCGCAGCGTAGCGGTCGTCGTACACGAAGTACTGGAGGTGATCGGAATTGCTGCACGCGAACTTCCGCCCGTAGTCGTCGAAGCTCATGCCGTACTGCGCGCCGCCCGCTTCGAGTCCGAATTCATGGGTGCGCGGGTCGAACCAGAAATCCTTCCCGCCGAGTTCGACGCCTTTCAAATCGGGACGCTTCGGCGACGTGACCACGCCGCGATTGCCGCCACCGGCCTGGATGTGGATGCGATTGTCGAGCCCCCACTGCGGGCAGTTCGCGAGGCCCTGCACGTTCAGCAATTTCAGCCCCGTGCCAAAGCCGGTGAAGACGACCTCGCGCACGTCGGCCTTGCCCGCGCCTTTCGTGTCCTTGAAAAAATACACGTCCGGCGTGGCGATGACGTAGATGCCGCCGTTCGCGCAGATGACGCCCGTGGGCCAAGGCAGATTGTCGGCGAAGACGGTGCTCGACTCGTAGTAGCCGTCACCATCCTTGTCCTCCAGCATCGAGACGCGGCCGAGGTGCGGCGTCACGTCGCGCCGCTCGGAGTAGTCATTCATCTCGACGACAAACATGCGCCCGCGCTCGTCGAACGACACCGCAATGGGATCGCGCACCTGCGGCTCGTGCGCCGCGAGCTTCAGGCGGAAGCCCGGCTTGATTTTCCAAGTCGCAATCGCGTCCTTCGGCTCGACCGCGGGATAGCGCGGCAGATCCTTCGCGGGATCCACCTCGGCGGTGCCTTTCGTCGCGCCGTACGATTTGGCATACGTGCTCTTGCTTTGCAGCGCATCGGCGGCGTCGGAAAATGGACCGCTGAAGATTGCGGCGACACACAGCGCAGCGAGAGGATTGCGACGGCGGGCGGAGCGGGAGGTGTGTTTCATCGGGGTGATGTTCAAAGTCCTGCGTGGGTTGCTTCTTTGAAATGCAGACTGCGATGCCCGTCAAGACGTGCCTTTTCCGAGTGAAAACGGTTTTACACTTCCTTTACATTTTTCCGCCGAACCGCACACAGTCCCTTAATGCCACGCGGGTTGATCCCCTCAATGAAGTGCATCCTCCTGCGAATCGCCTGAGCCTTTGCTTCACCGCCACTGCCCCGGCAGCCGGCTCCCAGCGAAACCACACACATCCAACCACAAGATAACAGCCATGAAAAACTACCCAGCCATCATCGCACTCGCGCTCGCGCTTCCCGCGGGCCTCGCGAATGCACAACAACCCGAGGGCCGCCCGCCCGGCCCGCCAACCGGCGAGGGCCGTCCGCCGACTCACCGTCCATTCGACGGCCCCGGCCGCGCAGAAAAACCACCGATGCCACACATGCCGCCATTCTTTGCCGCACTCGACAAGAACGGCGACGGCGTGATCTCCGAGGACGAGATCGCAGTCGCTTCGGAATCGCTCCGCAAACTCGCGTCCGAGCACGGCGGAAAACTCACTATCCGCGATTTGCTCGGTCCACCGCCGCAGGCGATGCGCGGTGACGGACTCCGCCCGCCGGGTGCGCCGCCGGACGGCCAGCCGCCGCGCCCGAATTTCAACGATGCCCCGGACGGCCAGCGTGAAGACGGCGGGCCGCGTCGCATTGCACCGCCGCAGGGCGGGCCACGCGAAGGCTTCGCGCCACCGCGCGATGGCGAAAAGCCGCGCAATGCCGATCGTCCGCGTGATGGCGTGCGTCCCGAAGGCGCGCTCCGCGACGGTGAGCGCAAGCCCGAGGGTTTCCGTCCGCGCGACGGCGAGCAGCCCCGGAATGCGGATCGCCAGCGTGATGGCGAGAAGCCCAAGGATGGCGACCGTCCCCGCGATGGAGAACGCGGCGACAAGCCTCGCGCTGATACACCACTCGGCGGCCGTCCTCCCGGTGACGCCCCGCGGCCCGATGGCGAACGCCGTCCGAATCCCGAAGGCTGATCGCGCCTTGGGGGAAACTCCCAAGCCCGGCGTCCGCGAGGACGCCGGGCTTTTTTTGGGAGCGGCGATTTGCAATCGCCGACGCAGCGAGCCCGAATGCCGATTGCCGTCCGAAAAACCTCGCGGCTTTCGCGCGCCTGCTTCGGCGATTTCAAATCGCCGCTCCCAGCCGTCCACTTGCAATGCCGTGCGGTTGCTCCACTCTCCCGCACCCATGTTTCCACAGCTCGCCCTCCGCATCCTCCGCACCACCGACCTGCGACTGCTCGGAAAGTTCCTGTGGAATTTCGGCGTGAAGGGGCTGCTCTCGATCGAGAAGTTCAAGCGCCGCATCAAGCGCGGCGAATACTTCCCGCCCTTCCTCTACCTCTCGATTCTGAATTCCTGCAACCTGCGCTGCCAGGGCTGCTGGGTGGACGTGGAGGCCGAGCGCACGCAGATCGATCTCGACACGCTGAACCGCACCATCACCGACGCGAAGGCGCACGGGAACGCGTTCTTCGGCATCCTCGGCGGCGAGCCGTTCATGCACCCGGAGCTGCTCGACCTCCTCGCGGCGCACCCGGATTGCTACTTCCAGGTTTTCACGAACGGCCAGTTCATCACGGAAAAAATCGCGAAGCGCCTGCGGCAAATCGGCAACGCCACGCCGCTCGTCAGCATCGAGGGTCGCGAAGTCGTGAGCGATGAGCGGCGGGGAAAAAAGGAAGTCTTCACGCGCACCATGCGCGGCCTGCAAAACTGCCTGCGCGAACGCATCCTCACCGGCGTCGCGACGAGCGTGTGCCAGACGAACATTGACGAACTCTGCACCGAGGAATGGCTGCGCGAGCTGATCAAAATCGGCGCGCACTACGTGTGGTATCACACCTACCGCCCCGTCGGCCCGAAGATGAATCCCGCGCTCGCCCTGCGCCCCGAGCAGCTCGTGCGCGTGCGCCGCTTCGTCGTCGAGATGCGCGCGAAGATGCCCATCGCGATGATTGACGCCTACTACGATCACC
>JANXZI010000313.1 GCA_025355595.1 Spartobacteria bacterium | reverse complement strand
CAAGTCACGGGCACGAATGTCCCGGCGAATTCCTTCGTCGTAGCGGTGACGAGCACCACGACTTTCACGATCAACAACACACCCGCCACCGCCATCAGCGGCAACATCATCGCGCAGGGCGTGAGCGCTTTTAACAACCCGGCGACTCTGACGAACAGCTTCAACATCCAAAGCGGCATCGTGCGCGTGGATCGTTCCGGTTCGCTCGGCAGCAACCGGGTGAACACCGTCGTGCAGGACGCCGCGGTGCTGCTCGGCTCGTTCACCGCCAGCCAGGTCATCACCGGCTCCGTGACGCTGAAGAATGGCGCGACGCTGGGCGCGACGATCAATTCCTTCATCCTCGGTGCGGCCACGACGAACGTGCCGGATCAGACCGTGCTGAATGTCCCGAGCGGCACGGCCAACATCGCGGCATACGACTACTACGTGCCCGGCACGAACGCCGGAAACATCACGCTGAACGGCAAGCTGACGGGCGCAGGCACGATCAGCCTCGTCGGCCCTGGCATCACGCAGGGCGCGGGTCTGGGCGGCACCTTCACACTCGGAAATCCGATCGTCGGCGCGGCGGGCGCGAATGATTTCAGCGGCACCTTCAGCGTGGGCGCGAATGCGATTTTGCTAAATCAGGTCACACTGATCGCCGGTGCCACAGCCGTGCGCGCGACGGGCAATGAACTCGGCACGGGCACGATCAACCTCGCCGGCGGACGCCTCCGCTTCCGCGACGACGCGACGAACACCGCCACGGCGGTGAGCAATACGACGGTGACGTACGGCAACAACGTCACGCTGAGCGCCAATTCCTACCTCGACGCAGGCCGCGCGAATGCGACGGACACGATCAGCGGAAACATCATGAGCCTCGGCACGCTCACCGTGCCCTCCGGCACGCGCACGCTGACGGTGGATTCGAGCACCGCGGTGACCGCCGCCGCGGGACTGGGAAATTACCTCACCCTGTTCAGCTCGCTCGACGGTGCGGGCTCATTCGTGAAGGCGGGCGCGGGCCGTCTTCAGTTCACCGCGATCGCGCCCACTTTCACGGGCAGCATCGGCCTCGCCGGACCTGCCACCCTCGCCCTCGCGCCCTCTTTCAACACGACCGCGTTGACCAATTTCATCCTGCCGGCCACCGCTACGGTGCCGGGCTTCTCGCTCAGCGGCCTCTACATTTCCGAGGCGAGCAAGACGCTCACCGTCACCGGCGCCTTCACCGTGAATGCCAACCCCGGCAACAACGCAGGCGCGCTCTCGGTGACGAACACGACCACGCTCAGCGTCGGCAGCCTCGTGAACAACGGCATCGTCGGCACGAACTCGGGCGCGACGACCATCACCGCGACCGGCAGCGGCTTCAGCGGCTCGGGCATCTACATGGGGCTCGGCCAGCAGCTCAATCTCTCCGGCCCCATCGCCAGCGGCATCAATGTCGCGGGCACGAACACCGTGACCGCCAATGCGACCGCGCCGAACTTTGCCGGGACGCAGGTGGAAAATGGCACACTGCGCTACGTGCCCACGGCCGCGGCCACTTCGAGCGGCAACATCACGGTCTTCGGCTCACCCGCCAGCACGCCCACCGTCGCCCTGCCTGGCACGCCCGCGATTGCCGCGGTGAACGCCGTCCTGCACCTCGATGCGACCAGCGGCGCGGTGAACCACTCCGGCGGCATCACGAACAGCGGCACCGTGCAAACCACCGGAAGCGTGACGGTGAGCGGCCTCATCGGCGGCACCTCGCTCGGCTACAAGCCGGGCCTGCTCGAAGGCTTCACCACCGCGCCCGGCGGCGCGCTGGCGACGAATGAAACGCGGACCGCGAACCCGGGCAATTTCGGCATCAAGCTCGAGCCGCGCATGCTCCAGATGAATGCCGTGACGCAGAACGCGCTCACCGGCCACACGGACAACGACACCTGGATCTACACCGGCTTCGTGAAAGACAATGACGGCGTCTTTTCCTTCGCTGAAAACATCGACGACCGCGCCGCAGTGTGGATCGACGGCGCGCTCGTGCTGAACGCCGCGAACGGCGGCACCAGCCGCGTGGTGAGCACCGCCTACACCGTCGGCCAGGCCGGCAGCGGCGTGCTCACCGCGGGAGCGAACCTCGGCACGCCGAGCCAGAATTTCGGCGCAGGCGTCGCGCTGCCCGGCTTCGGCACGGGCTGGCACGCCATCGAGATCCGCATGAACAACGGCGCAGGCGGCTCCGGCCCGATCACCGGCAACGGCTTTAACGTCAACTACGGCTTCGGCTACAAGGACGGCATCGCCGCGCTCGATGGCGGCGACATGATCAAGCCGATTGACGACGGCACGGGCAACCTCTTCGTCACCCCCGTCGGCGGAAAAGGCACCATCCAAGTGAATGCCGGATCGGTCCTCACGGCGGGCGGCATTGACCAGATCGCCGCGGTGAATTTCATCGGCAGCAATGCCGCCACGACCCTCGACCTCACCGGCGCTGCGCTCGCCGCCAGCACCGCCGACACGGTGAATGTTCCTGCCGCGGGCCTCGGCACGATCAACGTCGCCTCCGGCATGACACTGACGGTGAACACGACGCTCACCGTCGCCGCCGACGGCATCCTCACCGTCGGCACGACCGGCACCGGCAAAGTGATCGTGAACGGCAACAACGTCATCAACCCCGCGACCGGCGCTGCCGTCATCGTCCACAGCGGCACCATGGAAATCGGCGCGGCCAGCGTTGGCTCCGGCGGCGGCAAAGTGCAGGTGGATGCGAATGCGACGCTCACCGTCAACGGCTCGCTGTCCGGCCCCGTGGATGTCATCACCAGCGGCACGCTCATGGGCTCCGGCACCTTCAACGGTGCGACCACCTTGAATCCCAATTCCTTTCTCTCGCCCGACAAGGCGACGGCCACGACCGGAATGACCTTCAGCAACACCGGCCTCACCGTCGGCACCGCCGCCACGTATGTCTTCGAAGAAAAGGCGGGCAGCCTGTCCGACACCGTTTTCCTCAGCGGCGCATCGTCAACGCTGACCATCGCCGGCGCGTGGACCATCCGGCTCGTGGACGCCGGTGGCGGCGACCCATCCGGCAAGACGTTCATCCTTTTCGACGGCGACGTGGCTGCCGCTGACCTGAACGGCGGGCTCGTCGGCACACCGACGATCGACTACGGCACCACGGGCTGGTTCGGCGGCACGGTCTCATTCGTCCCGAACGCCACGACCAGCGGCAACGACATCGTGCTCTTCGACCTCGTGCCCGAGCCGGGCTCAGCCACTCTGCTGCTCGGCGGCGTGGCGATGATGGCCGGACTGCGCCGCCGGCGCCAACGCTGACAACCTGCCGAGGCGGTTTTTCAACAGACTGCTTTAAGCGCTTGCTAAGGCGCGGCGTGCTCCCGATATTCCGCGCCCGCAATTTTGCGCAAAGCCAGAGTAGCTCAGTGGTAGAGCAGCGGTTTCGTAAACCGCAGGTCAAGGGTTCAATCCCCTTCTCTGGCTCCAGCTTTAGCAAAACGCATCTACCACGCCGTTTCGCATTGCGTGAATCCATCGGGCTTCGCACAAGTCGCAGATGTTTGCACTCGGCGGCGACTCGTTTCCCACTGACACTCCAGGCCTCCGCACCGCCCTTACGCGCGGGGCGGTGACGATCGGGGCGCGCGCGGATGCGGTGACGGCCGAGGGGGATTTCCCATCACTCACAGCGCTGCGGATTGATCTCACAGGCGTCCGGATCGACGGACCCGCGCGGCCCGCGACGGCGCAGGAAAATGCGGGAGGCGGATTTTTTTCGCGCGCGCTGGATGTCACCGCGGAGCCGGCGTGGCTCGGCGCTGTGCCAGTCCACGTCCGGCTGCGCGCGAAGGATTGCGTGTTTGCATTTGGCACTGCGGCGGACGGCGCGCGTGTCGCGTCGCTGCAAAGCTGCACGAATGGAACGCTCGACGCGTCGGCGGCAACGACGGACATCGAGGCGGCGCTGCTCGGCCTCGCGCGCGACGCAGCGGCGGGGCACGGCGCAGAGGTGAAAAGTGTGCAGCTCACGCTCGCGGCGGAGAGCCCGAGCGCGATCTCGGTGACAGCGATCGCGGTCGCGAAGGCGATGTTTTTTACCGCGACGCTGACGATCCGCGGGCGCATCGCGATGGATGCGGACTTCAATCTCCGCCTCAGCGACGCGACCTGCACGGGCGACGGGATGATCGCGAATCTCGCGGCCGCGCAGCTCAGCCCCCGGCTCGCGGAACTGGCGGCGCGCACCTTTTCGCTCCGCGCATTCCTGCCCGCAGGGCTGCAGCCGGCGGAGGTTGCACTGTCCGGAGGCGCTGCTCTGAGGATATCCGCAGCGTTCGGCGGAATATAAAAACTTAGTGAGCTTCGCAATTTTTACTTCCAATCTCGGGAGACATGCGGAAGAAAGGCCGCTCAGGTTCGTTCACCCGGAGCGGGCCTCAGCTTTTCTCCCACCCACCTCATGAAAATTCTTGCGTTTGCATTTGCAGCCCTAACCACCGCGGCCTTCGGCGCACCCCTCGTGCCTGTCGCGGTGACTTCGAAAAATGTGAAGATCGAAAAGATCCAGCCTGCCGTCGTCGGCACGCCGGAATACGCCGTCACGCAGACGACCTCGAAGCGGTCACAGGCGCAAAAGTGGCTGGAGATCGAAGTCGAGTTTGAGGTCACCGGCGTGGAGATGGTGGATGAGCTGACGTTCAAATTCGACGTGCTCCTGAATGGCAAGCTGTGCTCCGGCGAGATCACGCACATCAATATTCCGAAGGGCCGGGATCGCTACACGATCATGTATGTGTCGCCGCGAAACATCGAGCGCATCACCGAAGGCAAGCCGCTGAATCCCGGGATGATCATGAACGCGTGGGTGACGATCCAGCGGCAGGGGCAGGTGCTCGCCGTTTCCTCGATGAAGGGCAAGACTGTCCCGGTGCCGAACCTGCCGCTGACTCCTGGCATGCTCTCGCCGAAGGCCGAGACGCCCTTCGCGCCGCTCTGGTCGGACCGCTACGAGGCGGTGAAACCCTCGAACCGCTAGCCACCCCCGAACCGGAAACGAATGGCCGCACCCAAGGGAATCCTCGCACTGAATCTCGGCACGCAGACGATCAGTCTCGCCGAGTTCCAGAGAAATGCCGACGGCGGCCTCATTTTGTCGCGGCTGAAGCAGGCGGAAATCCTCGGTGATCCCTCGGCAGATCCCACGCGCTCCTTGCAGACGAAGCTGCAAGTCGAACAACTCGTCTCCGAACTCGGAGTCAAGGGCCGGAGCGTGAACTACGCGATCGCGTCGCACGTCATTTTCACCCGCCCGGTCACGCTGCCGAGCGTGGGTGACGCATCGCAGGTCGAGCAGATTGTCGCCTTTGAGGCGCAGCAGAATGTCCCCTACCCGATTGACGAAGTAGTGTGGGACTGGCAGCTCCTCGACGCGGGCGACGGCGGGCAGGTCGAAGTGATCCTCGCGGCGATCAAGTCCGACCTCCTCGATGAGATCAACACTTCCGCACAGGCCGGCGGGCTGAAGCCGACAGTTGTGGAAATCGCCCCGATGGCGCTCTACAACGCGCTGCGCTACAACTATCCGGACGCGGACGGCTGCACCATTCTGCTCGACATCGGATCGAGGACGACGAATTTGCTTTTCTGCGAGCCGGGCAAGATTTTCCCGCGGCGGCTGAACATCGGCGGCAGTTCGATCACCACGGCGATCGCGAAGGATTTCGGGTGCAATTTCGCGGAGGCGGAATCGCGCAAGGTGAAGGACGGCTTCGTGAGCCTCGGCGGCACGTACGCGGAGCCGGACGATGCGGAGATCGCGCGCATTTCAAAAATCACGCGCAACCAGATGACACGGCTGCACCAGGAAATCGCGCGCAGCATCACGTTCTACCGCAGCGAACACGGCGGCTCGCAACCGCAGCGCGTGCTCATCGCCGGCGGCACCGCGTCGCTGCCGTACATCCGCGAATTCTTCCAGGAAAAATTCCCCGGCATGGAGGTGGATTACTTCAATCCCCTGCGCAATGTGGCCGTCTCGGACGACGCCAACACGGACGAACTCGCGCACGCCACGCACACACTCGGCGAACTCGTGGGCCTCGCGCTCCGCGCGCTGGGCAATTGCCCGATGGAACTGAACCTGCGGCCCGTGAGCGTGGCCAAGGCGGAAAAACGCGCGGCGCAGCGCCCCTACCTGATCGCCGCGGGCGTGTGTGCGCTCGCCGCACTCGGCGCGTGGTGGCAGTACTACGAGCATGCCGCGGTCGCGACCGACGAGGTGACTGCGACGCTCAAGAGCAAGGCGGAGCCGCTCGCGACGCTCAAGAAGAAGATCAAGGACGCACAGGGCGAAGTGGATACGCTCGCGAGATCCGTGCAACCCTTCGGGCAGGTCGCGCAGGAACGCGAGTATTGGGTGAACCTCCTCGCGGATCTCAATTCAAAAATCCCAAAGGACTACATCTGGATCACCAGCCTCGAACTCGTCGCGGGAGCCGCGCAGAAGCCGGAGGCCGAGGTGCCCGCCGAGGCTCCGGCCAAGCAGAAGCCGGACAAGAAAGACAAGGTGAGGAAAGGCGACAGCGGCCCTTCCGTGATCCTCATGGCGAAGGGACTCTTTCTTGGGCCCGAAGCCGGCAACAATCAGGCTGCCGCCGTCGTGGATGAATTCGTCGAAAAACTGAAAACTTCAAAACTCCTGACGCCGAGCGACGACGCGCAGAAGGGATTCGTGCGGCCAAATGCCGACACGAACGAGTGGGCCTTCAAATTTGCAATTCCTCTGATGCTCACCAACCCGATTTCCTTCCAATGAGCTGGGTTTCCGAAAACAAATTCCTGACCGGATTCGGCGCGGTGATGCTCGTGGGCGTCGGCACCCTCGGCTACTTCACCTACGCGGCGATGGACAAGTCCGACACCGCGACCGCGGGATACGACAGTGCCGTCGCACAATTGAAGGATCTCAACGAGACCAAGCCGGGATTGAAGCAGGCGAACCTCGACAAGCTGATCGCGCAGAAGACCGAACTCGCGGACAAAATCGCGGCGTTCCAGAAAGAGCTGAAGGACCGCGTGCTGCCGACCGAGCCGACCACGAAGGTTGCCTTCCAGGACAAGTTGAAGGAAACCGTCGCGCAAATCTCCGCGAAGGCCGCGGCGGCAAACGTTTATACTCCGAACAATTTCTATCTTGGCTTTGAAAAGTACCAGTCACAGCCGCCGGACGACAAGTCCACCGCCGCTCTCGCACGCGAGCTTCGCGCCATCGAACTGGTGATGAATGTGCTCATCAAGACCAGCAACGTTGAACTTGAGGAATTCCACCGCGACCCGCTGCCGGAGGAGGGCGGCGCAGGAGGCGGAAAGCGCCGGGGAACCGGCGGCAGCATGATCGAGCGGGCCACTCTCAAGCTCAAGCTGACCTCGAAGGACGACGCGCTCCGCAGCGTGCTCACCGAACTCGCGAACCACAAGCAGCAGCTCTTCGTCATCCGCAATGTGGCGATCCAAAACAAGGTGCTCGAATCGCCCCCGCGCGCCGTCGCGCCCGGTGCTCCCGGCGTGCCTGGGCCCGCACCGGGTGCGCCCGCCCCCGGAACACCTCCCCCGGCGACCCCGGCACCCGGCACGCCTGCGCCATCTGAACCCTCTGCGCCCTCTGCTCCCGGGCCGGCACCGGGAGCCCCGGCGGCACCCGCAGCACAGGAAGGCTCGCTCGCTTACGTCTTCGGCACGGAGAAAATCACATCCACCATCGAACTCGAAATCCTGAACGTCGAGGAGCCGAAGGCAGGTTCCGAGAAGCCCGAGAAGGGTGGAAAAAAGAAGGACAAATGACGATGGACTGGATCAAGAAAAACCCGGCCCAGCTCAGCCTCGCCATCGTGGCGATCCTCGGCATCGCCATGACAGCCCTCCTGTGGACAAAGGTCTCGGGGTTTGACTCACAATTCGCCACCGGCCGCGGCGGATCGATCTCCAGCGCAAAGGTGGACGAACTCAACACCGAGACGCTCGACAATGCCAAGACAGCCATCGCCACGCCAGTGAAATGGCCCAACCCAGACAAGGCAGGCTCCAAGCTTTTCATCAGCAAGCTCTACGTGCTCCACGAAGGCAGGCTCGAAATAACCGTTGGAAAAATGTTCCATGCGCCCGTGCCGAATAACTGGCTCGAAAAGCACGGCTTTAACGTACTGAGTGCATCGGTTCTGCATGAAGACCCCGATGGCGACGGCTTCGACAACCTTGAGGAATTCATGGGCCTAGATGCGCGTTCGCATCTCGACATGAATGGCCAGCAAGTGATGGGCGCGGATGGCAATCCGCTGCCGGATGATTCGACGGATCCGAAGGATCCCAACAACCACCCGCCGTATCACACCAAGCTCGAACTGGTGAGGGTCACCTATGTCCCCTTCCGTCTTATCCTCAAGTCCTACGATGCCCCGGCAAACCCCAAACAGCCCAAGGACGTCACTGTGCAGATCAATACCAAGGATCTCAAAAACCGGACGACGTTCGTGCCGGTCGGCGAAGACGTTCCGGGCACGAAATTCAAAGTGGATTCCTTCAAGCACAAGGAAATCCCCGGAAAGGACGGAACCACAGAGGACGTTTCCGAAGCCACCCTTCTCAACAAGGAAACCCTGGAGAAGATCGTCCTTCCGCTGAAGAAGGAAGTGGACTCCCCCGATTCCTACGCCACTTTCCGCTACAAGTGGGTCAAGCCGGTAGGCGGGGTGAAGACTCCCGATTTCACGAAACGCCGCGGCGAGACGTTCACTCTGGAGCCGGACAAAGATAAAAACTACAAGGTCTTGGGCATGAAGGGGCAGGAAGTGGAGATCGAACCGCCGGACGGGAAGAAGAAAATCTTGACCCCGACCCCATAGCCAGCCACACGAAGCCGCCCATTTTCCGAGCAAGCCACGCCACATTTTCCCAGCAATCCCAGCCAACCCTCACCGAATCCCAAACATGATCCGAACCCCGCTCACTGCCTCGATCGCCCCACTGCTCATCGGGAGCATGCTCCTCCAGCCCGCAGCGATGTGGGCGCAGAATCTCGCAGGCGGCTCGGTGGACGCCGCGGCAAACCGCGAGTTGGCCCGCCGCATCGCGCGCGAAACAAACGGCGTCGCGGAAATCGCAAGCGGCCAAGCGGCCCTGCGGAGAAAGGATTACGAGGCGGCCTTCGCGCATTTCAAGAATGCGTGCGACAGCATCACGCCCGGAGCGTCCGCCACGGCGAGGAACCGCAAGGACGCGGAGGACGGGTTGAAGATTGCAGGCATCAAGCTCGCAGAGCAGCGTGTGACGGAGGGCTACTACGCCAGCGCCGCGCAGGCTCTCCAGGAAGTGCTGCGCCAGAATCCCTCCGACCGTGCGGCCGGCCCCCACACGCTGCATGCGACCGCACGACTGCTGAGGAACATTGAGGCGCCGGATTATTTCGACAAGCAGATGACGCCCCAGCACCGGCAGAAGGTCGAGGACGTGAAGCAGCTCTTCATCGAGTCGAAAGGCTACAGCGACCTTGGACGATACGATCTCGCCGACCGGAAGCTCCAGGAAATCCTCTTCAAGGATCCCTACAATCAGGCGGCGCACAAGGGCCGCGAGGAAATCGCGAATCTCAAGATGCGCTCTGCAAACGCCGGCTACGACGCCACGCGCGCCATCGCCATGTGGGAGGTGGCAGACCAATGGAAGCGCCCGCTCCATCGCTTCGACCGCAAGACGAAAACCGTCGATCCTGCCGGCCCATCCTCTGCTCCAAACACGGCTGCGATCATGGCGAAGCTGACGAATATCAAATTTCCGAAAATTGACTTCCGCGACTCGACCGTGCGCGAGGCGATCGAATTCCTCGTGGAGAAGTCCAAGAAGCTCGATGAAAAGGGCGAGGGCGTGAGCATCGTCCTGAAGCTCCTCGATGAAGGTGGCGGCGCGGGCCCCGGCCCGGCAGTCCCGGCAGCTCCCGCACCCGCAGGCATCCCCGGCCTGGAGGCCCCGGCACCCGGAGGCGGCGGCATCCCTGCGATTCCCGGAGGCGGCGGCGGCGGCAGCGGAACGCGAATCACGCTCACACTGAACAACGTCCCGCTCATCGAGGTCATCAAGTACATCACGAACCTCGCGAACCTGAAGTATAAGATCGAACCCTTCGCAGTGAGTATCGTCCCGATCGGGGCGCAGGTCGAGGATCTCTTCACCAAACAGTGGAAAGTGCCGCCAAGTCTCTTTTCAGCGCCCGGTGTCCCTGCTGCTCCCGCAGCAGGGGGCGGCGTCGGACTCGGGGCACCGCCAGCAGATGCAGGCGGAGCCGGCGGGGCATCCACGGCGCGGGACTTCCTCCTTGCACAGGGCGTCGGGTTTCCTCCGGGTTCGGCCGCGCTTTATAGCAAGGCCAGCGGCACGCTCATCGTCAAGAACACGCAGGACAACCTCGACCTAGTCGAGCGCATCATCGAGATCGGCGTTAACGATACCGGAGAGAAGCTGATCGAGATTCAGACGAAGTTCGTCGAAATCTCGCAGACCAACATCAAGGAACTGAGCTTCGACTGGATGCTCGGGCTGTCGAACATCCCGCGGAACTACAATGTCTTCACCGGTGGGGGCACGGCCGGCACTGGAAATGCGTTCAACCAGCAGAACTTCCCCTTCGCACAGAATCCCGGCGACGCACCGCTGACCTCTGGAAATCGAAGCGGCAGCACCGCCATCTCGGCCAACGCTGTGGATGCGCTCCTCGCGGGCACCGGTGCCAGCGGCCTCCTCGCGCCCGGGATCGCGTCCCTCATCGGTTCCGGCACGGATCCGACATTTCAGCTCGTCATGCGCGGGCTGAACCAAAAGAAGGGCATTGA
>JANXZI010000310.1 GCA_025355595.1 Spartobacteria bacterium | reverse complement strand
ATCAGTTCGTGAATGCGAAGCTCGACAAGCTCCGCATGTTCCCGAGCGGGATTTGCGACGACGAGACGTTCCTCCGCCGCGCGCATATCGACATCAATGGCACGCTGCCGAAGCCCGAGGACATCAAGGCTTTTGTGGCCGCCAAGGATCCGCAGAAGCGCGCGAAGAAGATCGATCAGCTTCTGGCCCGCAACGAATTCGTGGACATCTGGGCGATGAAATGGAGCGAGCTGCTGCAGATTCGCAGCGGCAACAACCAGGCGCAGGCGAGCTACAAGTCGGTGCTCACGTACTACAATTGGATCCGCGAGCAGCTTGAGAAAAACGTGCCGGTGAATGAAATGGCGCGGCAGCTCATCTCGTCCACGGGCTCCAACATGGAGAATCCCGCGACGAACTACTACGAGCTGGAAGTGGACCCGCTCAAGCTCGCGGAGAACACCGCGCAGGCATTCTTCGGCACGCGCATCCAGTGCGCGCAGTGCCACAATCATCCGTTCGACCGCTGGACGATGTCGGACTACCGCGGCTTCGTCTCTTTCTTCACGCAGGTCGCCCGGAAGACGGGTGAGGACCCGCGCGAGCGCATCGTCTTCAACTCTGGCAGCGGCGACGCGAAGCACCCCGTGGACAGCCGCGTGATCCCGCCGAAATTCCTCGGCGAAGAGGCGCCCGACTGCACCGGCAAGGATCGCCGTCAGGTGCTCGCCGACTGGATCGCCTCGCCGAAGAATCCGTTCTTCCCGCGCCACGTCGCGAACCTCGTCTGGGCGCAGTACATGGGCCGCGGCATCGTCGAGCCCGTGGACGATGCGCGCCTCTCGAATCCGCCGAGCAATCCCGAACTGCTCGACGCGCTCTCCGCGAAGCTCGTCGAATACAACTACGACCTGCGCCACCTCGTCCGCGACATCTGCAACAGCGCCGCCTACCAGCGCACCACCCGGGTGAACGAATCCAACGAACTCGACGACCGCAATTTTGCGAAGGCCACCATCCGCCGCATGCGCTCGGAGGTGATGCTCGACTGCATCACGCAGATCACCGAGACGAAGGACAAATACAAGGGCCTGCCGCTCGGCGCGCGGTCCGTGGAGATCGCCGACGGTCGCACGACGAGCTATTTCCTCACCACCTTCGGCCGCTCAGATCGCGAGGCCGTCTGCGCCCGCGAGCAGGTCGGCCCCACGCTCAGCCAGGCGCTGCACATGCTGAATGGCGACACCGTCGAGGGAAAAATCCAGGCTGGCGGAGTCGTGCAAAAGCTCATGAAGGCAAACATGACGCCTCGCGAAGTCGCCGCGGAACTCTACCTCCGCTGCTTCGGACGCAGCCCCACCGAGGGCGAACTCCGCAAGCTCGAGGAACACTGGGGCGTCACCGAGGAGCAGCCGAAAGTTTACACGGACATCTTCTGGGCGCTCATGAACGCCAAGGAGTTCATGTTCAACCACTGAGCCTCGCGGCTCAGTTGAAATTCAAACGCGCCCGGTGTCTCACGACGCCGGGCGCGTTTCGGTTGTAGCCGCACTTGTAAAAGCGCGGGCATTTTTCCCGCACTTTGAAAATTGTGCCGCAGCGAGACGTCGCGCAACATGCCTGCTCCCATGAAATCCCCCTCCCGCATCACCCGCCGCCGTTTCATCGCCACCACTGCCGCCGCGCTCGCCGCGCCGCGCGTACTCACCGCGCAGAAATCCGACAAACAGCGCGTCATCGGCGAAGGCGAGCATCGTTACGAGGTGCAGCACAACTGGCCGCAGCTCCCGGACAAATATTCGTGGCAGACCACGCACAACGTCGCGGTGGACGCCGAGGGCCTGCTCTACGTGATCCACGAGGGGCGCGAGAACCTGAAGGATCACCCGTCTATCTTCGTCTTCGATGCGGCGGGAAATTTTGTGCGCGCATTTGGCAATCAGTTTCAGGGCGGCGGCCACGGGCTCGAAGTGCGCATCGAGGGCAAGGAGCAGTTCCTCTGGGTTACGGGCTACCAGCAGTTGAAAAATTTTGCGAAGCTCACCCTCAAGGGCGAAGTCGTGTGGGAAAAGCGCGCGCCGATGGAATCCAAGCTCTACCCCGAGGGCGAGGACACGAAGCCCGCGAAGCGCTGGGGCCGCGACGCATTCATGCCGACAAATTTTGCGTTTCTGCCCGACGGGGGATTCTTCCTCGCCGACGGCTACGGCTCTTATCGCATCCACCGCTACGACAAGGACGGCAAGTGGCTCTCGATGATCGGCGAGCCGGGCAAAGGCGACGCGCAGTTCAACACACCGCACGGCCTGTGGATTGATTCACGCCCCGGCAAAGACGCCTCGCTCGTCGTCGCCGACCGCGCGAACAAACGCCTCCAGTGGTTCACGCTCGATGGCAAGCATCTCAAGACGCTCGACGGTTTCATCCTCCCCGCAAACATCGATCAGCGCGGGGATGTGCTCCTCGTGCCCGACCTTAGCGCGCGAGTGACGCTGCTCGGCAAGGACGACAAGGTCATCGCGCATCTCGGCGAAGATCCCGAGTGGCGTGCACAGGTGCTGAAGGACGGCATGAAACTGCGCAAAGAGGACAAGGGTGAAGGCTGGGTGTCCGGGAAATTCCTGCACCCGCACGACGCGTGCTTCGACGCGAGCGGCAACATCTTCGTCGCCGAGTGGGTGAACACCGGGCGCATCACGAAGCTTCGCAAGGTGAGCTGAATGATAAGCGCGCGAAATTTTCTGCAACCGCTCCTCGCGATCCTCGCCGTGCTCACCGTCGCGGCGGACGCCCAGGAAAAGGCGGCATCCGTGAAGAAAGGCTGGGCCGGCGATCTTGCGCACGCGCGCACGATGAAGGCCGCGTGGTATTACAACTGGGGGCCAAAGGGTGCGTCGGAACCGGGCGTGGAATTTGTCCCGATGGTGAAGGGCAAGTGGCATGTGAACGACGCGACGCTCGCCGCGATCAAGGCATCCGGCGCAAAGGTGCTGCTCTGCCTGAACGAGCCGGAGCGTGCGGACCAGGGCAATACGACCGTCGAGGAGGCGCTCGATCTCTGGCCGAAACTGATGGCCACCGGACTGCGTCTCAGCAGCCCCGCGCCGTCCTCGGATGCGAAGGGCGTGGCGTGGCTGGAGCGCTTCATGGAGGGCGTGAAGCAGCGCAAGCTGCGCGTGGATTTCATCGCGGTGCACTGGTATCGCAGTGCGAACGACAAGGATCTGGAGAACTGGATCGCCGAGCTGCACCGCAAATGGAACCGGCCGATATGGGTCACGGAATTCAACGCCTACTACACGAAAGGCGACCGCGATCGCTTTGCGGAAATGTCCTTCAAGATGCTGGAGCGCACGCGCGCGGTGGAGCGCTACGCCTACATGGACACCGGCCCCGGCACGCCCGGCGCGCTGTGGAAGGACGCATCGCGCAGCGAGCCCTCGAAGCTCGGTGCGAAGTATCAGGGCCGCTGAATTCGGATCGGACGCCGAAGCCCGCAGCCGCGCTTGTAGCCACGCTTGTAGCCGCGCTTGTAGCCGCGCTTGTGAAAGCGCGGGCTGGTCGAATCGCCGGGCGCCGGCTGCAAAAAATTGGCCCGCGCTTTCACAAGCGGGGCTACGGTTCTATGGCACCATCCGCCCGAGGCATTCGATGAGATAGGGCAGCAGTTGCTTCTTGCGCGAGACCACGCCATCGAGCTGCCAGATCAATGGCGCGGATGGCGCCGCCCCCGCTGGCGCGTGGGCGACGGGCGAGGCGATGGTGCGCAGGAAACGATCGTCGCCGCGCACGAGCAGCAGGCTGCTCTGCGTGGTGATGTCCGTCACGAGGAGCGCGGCGAAGAGCAGAGCCTCGCGCGTTTGCCGCGCGTCGAGCGCGACGAGGAGCGCGTCGCGTTTTTCGGGGAAGTGCGCGAACGTCAGCTCCTCGACCTGCGCGACCACGAAGCGAAATCCGTGCTCGGTGTAGGGCTTCGAGTCGGCGTTGATCGCCTCCTCCGCGCTGAGCGTGAGCAGCGGGCTGCCGACGCTGAAGAGCTCCTGCGCGAATGCGTCCGCGTCCACGTTCGCGGTCTGCGCGAGTTCGTCGCGGATTTTGCGATCGGTCGCGGTCGTTGTCGGGGAAGTGAGATTTAGCGTGTCGCTGATGAGCCCCGAGAGCAGGACGCCCGCGATCTTCCGCGGGATGGCGATGCCCGCGTGCGCGAAGCTCTGCGCGATGATTGTGCTCGTGCTGCCGACCGGGTTGTTCCAGAAAAGCACGGGCGTCTTGCTCGTGAAACCGCCGATGCGGTGGTGGTCGTA
>JANXZI010000302.1 GCA_025355595.1 Spartobacteria bacterium | reverse complement strand
GCAATGCCGGATGCCGAAGTTTGGCAGGTTGCCATCGCTGACCTGCGAGTCATCGGCGAATACACCACTACGGACGGCCCTTTTGGTGACGACTATTTTTTTGTCTTCCTCACGCGTGAACAGTGGTTCGAAGCATCGTTCGACGCTTCCGGCCGCGACGTATTCCTGAAGGATCTCAGCGCAAAACTCGGCCATGAGTTGCTCCCGAAGCTTTGTCTCTCAACAAGTCTGACAAGCCGAATGTTGTGGCCCGCCAAACTTGAGGGATATCCGTTGTTTGATCTCGTTCCCGTCAAGCCCGCATCATTCTTCGGCAGGCTCAGGCAGCGTGTGTTTCCACGAGTGGATATGCACCTCACTAACGATGTGAAGGCTGCACTGAACCCATGAATTTTGCATCAGTGGCCGATCATTTTTTCACCCGGAGGGTGAACGGAAATTAGCCGGTGGTGAAACCACCGGATCCAGATCAAAAAAATCATGTGCCCCGGAGGGGCACTGGAAATGTTGTTACTCCGAGGCATTCCCGCCGCCCCCTCCGGGGCGGTTTTCATTTCAAACGCGATCCGGTGGTGTTCGCTCGTACCTCGCTCGACCACCGGCTAATTTCCTTTCACCATTCGTGTGAGATCCTCCATTCACCAGTTACGGGAGACTCAATAGTTGCCGGGCTGATAGCCAGTTTTGTGAAACTCAATAGGATCACATTTTGTGATCTTAAACGCGGTCATCATTCTCATTCCGGATTCAACTCAGCCCGAGCCACCCGCGCAGCACGAGCCAGAGCTTGGTGATTTTCCGAGTGAGTAGCGGTGGTCGAAGACGCGCCAGCGGTCGAGGCGCATTTTTCCCGGCAGCCGCGACACAGCGCACACATCGGTCAAAAGATTGACCGACAAGTCCCGCCGCGTAGTTTGCCCGCATGACACTCCAAGTTGTAATCGAACGGGGCGAGGGTGGTTATTTTTCCGCGCGCTGCCCGTCACTGAAGAGCTGCTGGTCGCAGGGGAAGACTCGCGATGAGGCGCTGCAAAACATCCGGGAAGCGATCGATCTCTACCTTGAGCCTTCACCGAAGGATCTGATCGAGGACAAGGATCACGAGGTGGTTTCCCTCTCACTGTGAAGCTCCCGCTGTTGTCGGGACGGCAGGTGCTCGCAGCGTTGCAGCGGCTCGGCTTCATCGAGATTCATCGTAAGGGCAGTCACGTCAAAATGGAGCACACGGACGGACGCCGCATCGTCTTCCCGCATCACGATGAACTTGACCGTTACACTCTGCGGGGCGCACTCCGCGACGCTTCGGTTTCAGAGGAAGATTTTCTGAAATGCGTGCGCTGAAACACGCTACTCCAGCGCGCCGAGCCACCCGCGGAACACGAGCCAGAGCTTCGTGAGTTTTCCGAGCGAGTAGCGGCGGTCGAAGACTCGCCAGCGGTCGAGGCGCATTTTTTCCAGCAGCCGCGAATAGACGGCGCGCATGATTTTCGCAGCGACGAAGCCTGCTTGAATTCAGCACGCTGCCCGGTAATTTCAGGCCATGAGCAGCACCGCGCGCGAAATCATTGAGCGGATCAAGTCCCTGTCGACAGACGAGCAGCAGACGGTTTGCGAGGAAATCACGCGTCTTGCGGAGAATCAGCGAAAGTGGGAGGCGCAGCAGGTGAAGTTGCGCGACATGCAAGCCCGCCATGCGGGAGGCGGACTGCTGAACCGGCTGCTGGACGAACGGACGAAGGAGCGCGCGCGTGGCTGAGCGGTTTGTCCTCGACACTTCCGCGTGGCTGGCGCTCGACGAGAAGGAGCCTGGGGCCGAGGAAGTCGAAGCCGTCCTCGCAAAGGCATGGCTCGGCGAAGCGGAACTGCACGCCTGCTTCGTCACGCTCACCGAGCTGGAATACATCCGCACGCAGGAGCGCGATGCAGTGCAGGCGGCGGAGCTTTTGGAATTCGCGCGCACGCAGCCGGGAACATGGCACCACTCGGATGACGCCCTGTGCAGCACCGCCGCCAAGCTGAAAGCAGCCCACAAGATTTCCTTCGCTGATTCCTTCGTCGCCGCGCTCGCGCTGCAGCTCAATGCCACGCTGATCCACAAAGACCCGGAGTTCGAAGCGCTCGGTGAGAAAATCAAACAGCGGATGTTGCCGCCGAAAGTTCCGAAAAGCTGAACCGATGGCTACAGCGCACCGAGCCACCCGCGGAGCACGAGCCAGAGCTTCGTGAGTTTGCCCAGCGAGTAGCGGCGGTCGAAGACCTGCCAGCGGTCGAGGCGCATTTTTTCCAGCAGGCGCGAATAGACGGCGCGCATGATTTCCGCGGCGACGAGTGCCTTGCGATCCGCAGCGGGGCGGGCGGCGAGCGCGGCGCGGTAGAATTCACCGGCGCGCACACTCTCAAAATCCATGAGCGCGAGGAACGCCTCGCTGCGGCTGCCGGCGGCGAGGTCGGCGCGCGTGACGCCGAAGCGCATCATGTCCTCCTGCGGGAGATAAATGCGGCCCTCGTTCGCGAAGTCCTGACCGACGTCGCGCAGGATGTTCGTGAGCTGGAAGGCGAGGCCGAGCTTCAGCGCGTATTCGCGCGCGCCGGGATCCTTCGCGCCGAAGATGCCGAGGCTCACGAGGCCGACGACGCTGGCGACGCGGTGGCAGTAGAGTTCGAGTTGCTCCCACGTCGCGTAGCTCGCGCCATCGAGGTCCATTTCCATCCCGGAGATGATTTCGAGGAAATGATCCGCGGCGAGCTTGTGCCGCACGATGATCTCGCGCACGGGCGCGGCAAGGGCGCTCTCGCCCGGCGTCCCGGCGCGCACGGCGCTGCGCCATGTCGCGAGTGCGGCGACTTTTTCCGCGCGCGGCGCAGGCTCGTCCACGATGTCGTCCACCAGCCGGCAGAACGCGTAGAAGGTGGTCATGTCGCTCTGCCGTTCCTTCGGCAGCGCGGCGAACGCGAGCGCGAGGTTCGACTTGCTCGCGCGGGTGATTTTCTCGGCCTCCGTCACGAGGCGCTGCGGTGGTGGCGTTTCACGCGGTGATTAAGCTATGCGGCGGGCGTGCGGCGCAACCTTCGAGTGCGGAGGGAAGCGTCAGCGCCTCTCGCAAGCAGCAACTGTGATTGGACAGCAATCGTTTCGTTCGCACGCCGCGCGCGCCTCCAAGTTTCCGAAGCACTCCGGGGTTGTCCCCGCAGCCCCGATCCCCATGAACGAAAACCCCGCCCGCACCGGCGCCGACGCTCTCTCCCGCCGCAACTTCCTGAAATCCTCCGCCACCGCTGCGCTCGGCACCACGCTCGCAGCGGATACGCCCGCTGCCGGAAAGCCGCGCCCCATTTCCATCCGCGAGGAAAATGCGGAAGAGGGCTCGCGCGACTGGCAGCTCACCCACGGGGTAAATTTTGATGCCTCAGTTCAAGCGTTTGACCTGTCCTCCATTGCCCCGCGCACCGCTTCGCCCGTAGTCTTCACCGATGCACACTCCGCACCTCGACGATCTCTTTTCCTTCATTCGTTTTCCCAGCGTCTCCACGGAGCCGCGGCATGCGGGCGATGTCGCGAAGTGCGCGGACTGGCTCGTGCAAAAGCTCACCAGCATCGGGCTGAAGGCCGAGCTGCACCCGACCGGCGGGCATCCCATCGTCACCGCGCGCAACGAGCACCAGCCCGGCCGTCGCACCGTGATGATCTACGGCCACTACGACGTGCAGCCGGTCGAGCCGCTCGCGGAATGGACCACGCCGCCCTTTGAACCCACGGTGCGCGACGGCATCATCTACGCGCGCGGTTCTGCGGACAACAAGGGCCAGGTGCTCGCGCACGTCCTCGGCGTTGGCGAGACGCTGCGTGAAAAGGGCGAACTGCCCGTGAACCTCATCTTCCTCATCGAGGGCGAGGAGGAAGTCGGCAGCAAGCACCTCGCGGATTTTCTCTCCGCAAACCGCGAGGCGCTGCGCTGCGATCTCATCGCCATCAGCGACACCGGCATGATTGCCCCGCGCACGCCGACTTTCACCTACGGCCTCCGCGGAATCACCGCGATGGAGGTCCGCGTCCACGGTCCTTCGATCGATCTGCACAGCGGCATCTACGGCGGCACCGTCGCGAATCCCGCGACCGCCATCGCCCGCCTCGTCGCCACGCTGCACGATGCGAAGGGCCGCGTCGCCGTCGCCGGATTTTACGACGACGTCGCGCCGCTCCAGCAGTGGGAGCGCGACGCGTGGGCGCGGCTGCCCTTCGGCGAAAAGGAAATCCTGACGGTCACCGGAGCCGCGCAGACATTTGGCGAGGAAGGCTACACCTCCGTCGAGCGCGCATGGGCGCGTCCCACCGCTGAGGTGAATGGCATCGGCGGCGGCTTCCAGGGCACGGGCAGCAAGACCGTCATCCCGCGCGAAGCCTTCGTGAAGCTCACCTTCCGCCTCGTCCCCGGCCAGCGGCCTGCCGACATCCTCGCGAAAGTGCGCGCGCATCTGCTCGCCCACTGCCCGCCGGGCGTGCGCCTCGAAATCTCCGACGGCCACAGTGGAGAGCCTTACCTCACCGATCCGCACTCCGCCGATGGAAAGGCGGCGCAGCGCGCGCTCGCCACCGCCTTCCCTGGCCAGCCGCTCGCCCTCATCCGCGAAGGCGAGCTTCACGAAGGCTTCGCGCGGGATGACGGTCTTGCTGCCCGTGCCCTGGAAGCCGCCGCCGATGCCATTCACCTCAGCGGTGGGACGCGCCCATGCGCG
>JANXZI010000280.1 GCA_025355595.1 Spartobacteria bacterium | reverse complement strand
GAGATCGCCGAGTTCCACTTGCGTGAGCATTTCATCCACATCCGCTGCCGAGCGCCGCGCCTTTTCGCGCGCGATGAAGACCAGCCGCTCCAGCACCACCGTGAGCGCCACGATGGAGAGGATGAGCAGAGGCCACATGATGGGGCCGCCTTTGTGGAAAAGTTCGAGCATGATGAGTGATTGAAAATGCCGGGGGCGTTATTCGGAGCGCGGACGGATGAGGGCTGCGAGTACAAATGAGAGGCCCAGCAACGGCATCGCGAGGCCGAGGGCGGTGATGCCGATTTTCATTCCGCGCGGCAGTACGGGAGAAGCGATTCGTTTTCGAAGATCGAGTTTTCCCTGCGGACGGCGTCTCCACCACATCGCGGCTCCGGCTCCGGCCATGAGCATGAAGGTGCAGGCGAGCGCGGTGGAAAAAATTTGCGTGGTGCGGCCGAGCAGCGCGCCTTCGTGCAGGTTTATGCGCTCATCGTGGGAGAGCAGCACTGGCTGGTAGCGTTCCGCGGCCACCATTCAAAGTTCCGCACTCGATGCGTCTTCCCGGCCCTGCCTTGACCGGGGCACGGTGGAAAGATACCCTTCCGCTCATGACTGCGACGATTGATGCCATTTATGAAGCGGGGCAACTGCGCCTCCTGAAAGCCCTCGCCCTCCCCGAGCACACGAGAGTGCGCGTGCAGGTGCAGACGATTGACGGCGATGCGGAACGCGCAGAGTGGCTGGCACAAGGCGAGCGCAGTCTGGCCAAGGTCTGGGACAACGACGCGGACGACGTTTACAATGCACTGCTCGCGCCATGATCTGGTGCTCCTGCCGATTCCCTTCACGGATTTGAGCAGCAGCAAGGTGCGCCCCGCCATCGTGATCGGGCATGGCAGTTTCCCCGGCGACTTGTTTGTGGTGCCGGTGACGTCGCAAGTGGCAAATGCGGACTTCATGCTTTCAAGCTGGCGCGCCGCGGGTCTCAACGTGCCGAGCGGCGCAAAATCCCAGCTCGCGACGGTGGAGGATACCTTGGTGCGAAAAGTGGTCGGGCACCTCGCGGCTGCCGATGCCGCCGTGGTCGATCACCACCTCCGCGAATGGCTTCAGCTCTGATGATCGAGCGACATCGTTCATGGCTTAGAATTTGTAAGTGACGCTCGGCTGCAAGGTGATCGGCTGGCTGGGGTTCAGCGTGTAGTTGAAGACGCCCGCCTCGCCGCCCGAGTAGTAGCGCCGGTCGAAGACGTTCAGCACATTCACCTGCAACTTCCATTTTTCACGCTCGTAGAAGACCGAGGCGTCTGTGCGTCCCACTGCTACCACCGATACGTCACGCGCCAGCGGAACATGCGCGGCTCGGCGGGGTGGAAGTGGATGTCGTCGGTGCCGCTGCCGGATTCGCCGCTGAGCAGACTCGTGTAGTAGTATTCGATGTCATTGTCCTGGCGGTTGAAAAGGTTGAGGCATTCGAGCGAGGTCTCCCAGTGCGGGGTGCGGTAGCCGACGTTGGCATTCACGGTGACGGTCGTGAGGCTCTTCTTCGAGTTGTCCTCCGTCAGCGGGCGCGGGCCGAATGCGCGCACGCGCGTTCCCGCAAACCAGCCGGGCTGCCGGGCCTGCGCGCCGACGGTGAAGCCGCCGCTGAAAATCCACGGCACGCTGTCCGGGATGCGATTCGCTCCGGGGGTGTCGAGGAAGCGGGCGTGGGTGAAGGCGAGTTCGCTGTCGAACACGAGCCAGTCTTTCGGCGCCCAGTAGAGTGCGGCTTCGAGACCGTAGCGACGCGAGCCGCGGCCGGCCTCGTTGTTGCCGGCGTCGCCGACATAGATCAGTTCGCTGGCGCTATCGAGCCACCACGCGGCGAGCGTCGCGGTGACCTTCGGGATGGTCTGTGTGCGGATGCCGACCTCCGCGCCGATCGTTCGCACGAGCGGATCCACGCGTGCGACGGATTCGCCGGTGTTGGGATCGCGCGTGGTGTTCACGCCGCGCGCGTCGTTGCTATGAAAGCCCGTGCCGAAATTCAGGAACAGCTCCGTCTTTTTCCACGGACCGAGGATGG
>JANXZI010000374.1 GCA_025355595.1 Spartobacteria bacterium | reverse complement strand
CCGGCACAAGGCCTGGGCACTCACGCGGCTGAAGGACGCGCTCGGCCCGCTGCGCGGTGTCACCGTCGCAGTGCTCGGGCTCACGTACAAAGCTGGCACGGACACGCTGAGGCGGAGCCATGCGGTCGAGCTTTGCGAGCGGCTGCTCGCGGAAGGCAGCGAGGTGCGCGCCTTCGACCCCGCGGCGAAACAACTGCCCGCACCACTCGCCGCAGTCACGATGTGGCCCGATCCGCGCAGCGCGATCGCGGGCGCGGACGCCGTGGTGATCTGCACCGAGTGGCCGGAGTTCAAGGAGCTGCCGTGGGCGGAACTGATCGCGACGATGCGACGCCCGCTAATTTTTGACGCGAACCGTTTTGTAAAATCTTCGCTGCCAGAAATGGCCGCGCTCCGCTACTTCTCCGTCGGCACGACAACATGAAGCTGAAAGGACTCAACGCACTCATCACCGGCGGCAGCCAAGGGCTCGGCCGCGTCATCGCCGAAGTCTTTGTGCGCGAAGGCGCGAGTGTGATGCTCTGCGCGCGCGATGCGGCGCTGCTCGAAGCTACGCGCGCGGAACTCGCGGGGATCGCAGCGCCGGGACAGCAGGTACTCGCGCGTGCGTGCGATGTTTCCTCCGAGCATCAGGTCAATGCACTCGTGGCGGCGGCGATTGCGGAATTGGGCGCGGTGCAGGTGCTCGTGAACAACGCCGGAATTTACGGACCGCTCGGGCCGACGGAGTCCGTGCCGCTCGA
Source organism: Spartobacteria bacterium (assembly GCA_025355595.1). Taxonomy (GTDB): domain Bacteria; phylum Verrucomicrobiota; class Verrucomicrobiia; order Chthoniobacterales; family Chthoniobacteraceae; genus SXWH01. The sequence continues at coordinate 4,085 of JANXZI010000374.1, read as the reverse complement.
CGAGTGGAGGCGCGCGATCGAAATCAATCTTTACGGGGTGCTGCTGCCGTGCCGCGCGCTCATCCCGCATTTCAAGGCCGCGGGACGCGGGAAAATCATCATCATATCCGGCGGCGGCGCGACGAATCCGCTGCCCAACATCAGCTCCTACGCCGCATCGAAAGCGGCGGTCGTGCGGCTGATGGAAACATTTTCCGAAGAGCTGAAGTCGCACCACATTGACGTGAATGCCGTCGCTCCCGGCGCGCTGAAGACGCGCCTGATGCAGGAGGTGCTCGACGCGGGGCCGGAGAAAGTCGGTGCCGCATTTTACGCGAAGAATGTGCAGTGGACCGAGGACGGCGCGACGCCACCCGCGCTCGCCGCGAATCTCTGCGCCTACCTCGCGAGCCCCGAGAGCGACGGCGTGACGGGGCGGCTCATCTCCGCGCAGTGGGATCCGTGGAAGACGCTGCACACGCACCGGGATGAGTTCGGCGACATCTACACACTGCGGCGCATCGTGCCCGAGGATCGCGGGAAAAACTGGCCATGAGCACGGTGAAGTTTGCCATCATTGGCTGCGGTTTCATCGGGAAAAAACGCGCGGCGTGTCTGCCGAAGGGTTCGCTCGCCGTCGTGTGCGATCTCGATCTTGCGCGGGCGGAGTCGCTCGCCGCGACGGTCCCCGGGTGCCGCGCGGGGTCCGATCCCGCGGAGGTTTTTGGATCTGCGGACGTGGATGCCGTGATCATATCCGCGGTGAACTCCGCACTTTCCACGCTGACCGGCGACGCGATCCGAGCAGGCAAGCATGTGCTCGTCGAGAAGCCGGTCGCATTCCGCGCGAGCGAGGCGGAGGCGTTGCTCGCGCTCGCGCAGGAAAAAAAGGTGTTCGTCCGCACGGGTTACAATCACCGCTTTCACCCCGCGTTTCAAAAGGCGCGTGAGCTGGCGGACTCGGGCGCGCTCGGGCCGCTCATGTTTATCCGCGCGCGCTACGGCCACGGTGGACGCATCGGCTATGATCGCGAGTGGCGTGCCGATCCGAAGCTCTCCGGCGGTGGCGAGCTGATCGATCAGGGTGTGCATCTGATCGATCTCGCGCGATGGTTCCTCGGCGACTTCACGTTCGTGGACGGATTCGCGAAGACGTATTTCTGGGACATGCCCGTGGACGACAATGCATTCCTGAATCTCCGCACCGCGACGGACCAGACCGCGTGGCTGCACGTGAGCTGCACCGAGTGGAAGAACACGTTCTCCTTCGAGATTTACGGGCGCGATGCGAAGCTGCACATTGAGGGACTCGGAGGGAGCTACGGCGTCGAGCGGCTGCACTTTTTCAAGATGCTTCCCGAGATGGGGCCGCCGGAGACGACGGTCTTCGAGTATCCACGCGGCGATCAGTCGTGGCGGCTGGAGGCCGAGGCATTCATCGAGGACATCCGGCTCGGCCGCGCGCCGAGCCCCGGACTGGCGGACGCGGCGGCGGCGCTGCGCGTGGTCGAAACGATTTACCAAAAAAGCGGCTACGCATGATCATCACACGTTCACCCCTGCGCATCTCACTCGGCGGCGGCGGCACCGACCTGCCGTCGTACTACGAGCAGCACTCCGGCTTCCTCATCGCGGCCGCGATTGACAAATACGTTTACATCACGCTGCACCGCACGTTTGTGGACGAACTGATCGTGAAGTATTCGAAGCTCGAACGCGTGAAGACGGTGGACGAGCTGGAGCATCCGATCATCCGCGAGGCGATGAAGCTCGTGGGCGTGGACGCGCCCTTTTTGGAAATGACCTCGATGGCCGACATCCCCGCGGGCACGGGGCTCGGCTCGAGTGGCAGCTTTACCACCGCGCTGCTGAAGGCGCTGCACGTTTACAAAAAGAACATCGTGCGTCCGGACGAGATCGCGGCTCAGGCCTGCCAGATCGAGATCGAGAAACTGCACGAGCCGATCGGCAAACAGGATCAGTACATCGCCGCTGTGGGCGGTCTGACGTCGTTTCATTTTTTACCGGGCGGAAAGGTGGAGATCCTGCCACTGCGGATTGACGAGGAGACTCTCTTCAACCTTGAGGACAACCTGCTGATGTTTTTCACCGGCTATACGCGTTCCGCCTCGGCGATCCTGAAGGAGCAGAACGACAAGACGCGCAGCCTGGACAAGGCGATGGTGGACAATCTGCACTTCGTGAAGGAGCTGGGCATCCGCAGCAAGGAGGCATTCGAGACCGGCAACCTGCACGAGTTTGCGCGGATCATGGACCTCCACTGGCAACGGAAAAAGGAACGCTCCGGCGGAATGAGCAACCCGAAGATCAACGAATGGTACGACCTCGCGATGGCGAATGGCGCGCTCGGCGGGAAGCTCATCGGAGCGGGTGGCGGCGGCTTTCTCATGTTTTACGCGGAGGAAAAAAACCGCCTGCGTCACGTCATGCGCGGCGCGGGGCTCACGGAGGTGCGCTTCGGCTTTGACTTCGAGGGCACGAAGCAGGTGATTTGATTTGGAGCGCCCCATACTCGCGGTGGCGGCGGGCACCCGCCCTGCTATGAGTGCCACGTTCCCCGGACACGGGGCGCGGGATTTTTCCACAGCCAACCAGCCCACAGCCCCATGAAAACGCTCAACGATCTCCGCGTCAAAATCTTCGCCGACGGCGCCGACAAGGCCGGCATGCTCCAGCTCTACACGAACCCGCTCATCCAGGGCCTGACGACGAACCCGACGCTGATGAACAAGAGCGGCGTCCGCGACTACGAGGGCTTCGCGCGGGACATCCTGCAGACGGTGAAGGACAAGCCGATCTCATTCGAGGTGTTCTCGGACGACTTCGCCGAGATGCGGCGGCAGGCGCTGAAGATCGCCGCGTGGCAGGGCAATGTGTACGTGAAAATCCCCGTGATGAATCCCGCGGGTGCGCCGGCGTATGATCTGATCCGCGACCTCGCGCAGGCGGGCGTGCAGCTCAATGTCACCGCCATTCTCACGCTCGATCAGGTGCGTGCAGTCGCCGCGGCGCTGAATCCCGCGGTGCCCTCGGTCGTGTCGGTCTTCGCCGGGCGCATCGCGGACACGGGGTGCGATCCCGTGCGCATCATGCGCGAATCCCTGGCAATCCTGAAGCCGCTGCCGAGGGCCGAGTTGCTCTGGGCGAGCGTGCGCGAAGTGCTGAATATTTTCCAGGCCGACGAATGCGGCACGCACATCGTGACGGTGCAGCACGACATCCTCGCGAAGGCGATCAAGATGGCGGGATTGGATCTCGCGGAGCTGTCGCTCGACACGGTGCGGATGTTCGACAAGGATGCGAAGTCCGCCGGCTACGCACTCTGACGCGCATCCAGAAAGTTCATTGAAGGGCCGCGCAGGCTGCGTAGATTCCCCCCCAATGGCGGAAATCTCGCAGCCCCTCCTTTCCCTTGATGAACCGATCCGTGAGGCGGACCGGACGGCATTTGACTTTGCCGACGTGCCGCGGCTGCTCGGCGCATTTTCCCGCTGGTGCCGCAGCAATCCCGCGCAGGCGCTGCTGCTGGCCACGCTCGCGGGCGTGATCGGATATGCCTATTTTGGAATCCATGCCTTCCTGGGCGCGAGAATCAGCGCCGCGAACTGGATCGCTGGCGGATGGACCGCGGAAAATGATCAGCAGCACTGCTGGGGAATCATCCCGGTGGCCGTCGCGCTGGTGTTTTTCCGCTGGCGCGAGATCGCGGGGCTTCCGAAGCGCGGGGAAAATTCGGGCCTGTGTTTCGTCGGTGCCGGCGTGCTGCTCTTCATCGCCGGCGTGCGCTGCACGGAGGCGCGCTACACGATCTTTGCGCTGCCGCTGCTCCTCTACGGAGGCGTGCATTTTCTTTTCGGGAAGCACGTCAGCAGGGTCGTCATTTTCCCGTGCGTCTTCCTGCTTTTCATGACGCCGCTCGGCGGAATCGTGCAAGGCACCGTGCCGCTCCAGGTGCTCACCGCCAAGGCCATCAGAGCCCTGTCCTCGGTCTTCGGCATTCCGATTCTGGTGGACGGCAGCAACATCTCCTCGCCCGGCGGGCATTTCCCGCCGATGGAAATCGCCGGAGGCTGCTCGGGCATCCG
>JANXZI010000240.1 GCA_025355595.1 Spartobacteria bacterium | reverse complement strand
CATGATGCGGCTGCGCGTCGCCGAGCGGATCATCGAGTTCGCCACGCAGCTCCGGCAGCTCAAGGAGCTCCTGCCGATCTGCATGTACTGCAAAAAAATCCGCGACGACGAAAACTACTGGCACGGCGTCGAGAAATATATTTCAGAGCAGACGGGCAGCAATTTCAGCCACGGTATCTGCCCCGAGTGCTTCGAGAAGCATGTGAAATTCCGGCGGCACTAGCCGGCGGCCTGCGTGCCTGGCGAGAGGCGCCCCGCTGCCGCGAGCGTGCGCCAACACTCGATGAAGCCGTTCGCGAAATCTTCCGGGCGCGCGTCCACCCAGCGCTGGATCTGCGCGATGGAAAAAAACCCGCCGCACTCGATTTCCGCCGGCGGGAGCCGGAACGGCCCGCTGTGATCCGCGCGGTAGATTTTTACGAATTCCCAGCCGGTGTTCCTGCATGCGCTGACCTCGCCGACGAATCCGAGCGGCGCGGTGACGCCGAGTTCCTCGCTGAGTTCACGCGGCGCGGTCGTATCGTAGTCGTCCCCAGCGTTCACATGCCCTGCCGCGCTGCTGTCCCAGCGGCGCGGGTGTGCATCCTTCCAGCGCGAGCGGCGCTGGAGGAAAAGTTCGCCCTCCTTGTTGAAGACAAAAATGTGGATCGCGCGGTGCAGCAGTCTGTCGCGATGCACGACGCCGCGCGGCTGCTGATCGATCACGCGGTTTTGATCGTCCACCACGTCAAACATCTCGCCGTTCACATCCTGCGCACCGGCGCTGTGATCGTCCGGCGCATCGGTCGCAAGATTGGTGAGCGTGACCCAGTGCGCGAGGCTCAGATCCTCCGCGCGCGCAGTCACGGGCACTCCGAGCTTTGCGGCAAATTCCGGCCAGCGATCCAGCTCCAGCATCTTGTTGAGTTGCTTCCGTCGCTGGCTGAACCCGCGCTTCACCAACTCGCGGAATAGCGCGCCCTCGCACTCCGGCAGCCTGTCGTCCACGCGCGGCGTGAGCAGCACGACGGCCGATCCGACCTTCGGCACCGGCGTGAAAATCTGTGGGGGCAGATGTTTGATCAGTTTTGCATTCCAGCGGCGGCCGATGAGGACGGTCAGCGCGCCGTATTCGCTGGTGTCCGGCTTTGCGCACAGCCGCTCGGCGAGTTCGCGCTGGAGCGTGAAGACCATGCGGCTCGCCGGGCTCGGTTCCGCGGTGAACTGGAAAAGGATCTGGCTCGAAACGTAATACGGCAGGTTCCCAAAAACCGGCAGCGGTCCGCGCCAAAAGAGTTCACGGGGATCAAAGTCGAGGACATCGCCGTGGACGACTTCCACCGTGCGAAATTGCTCGCGCAGCCACGGCGCAAAGCGGTCGTCCTTTTCCAGCAGGATGCCGTGCCGTGAAATATCCACCGCAAATTCCGTCAGCGCGCCGAGCCCCGGCCCGATCTCCACCCATGGCTCGCCCGGCTTCAGCCCAGCCTGCTCGACGATCCACTTCGCGATGTTTTGGTCGTGCAGAAAATTCTGCCCGAGGCTCTGCGTCGGCTTCGTGCCGAGTCCCGCAAGTGTGGCGGCGATGGTGGAGAGCTTCATGCCACGCTCAGAGCGCCGCCTTCAGCAGCGCGACGTGCTCGACGGGCTTCACTTTGCGCAGCACCGCCTTCAGTTTTCCGTCGCCGCCAATCACAAAGGTCGAGCGCTCGGTGCCCATGTATTTTTTCCCGTACATGCTTTTCTCCACCCACACGCCATATGCCCCGACGATTTTCTTTTCGTCGTCCACGAGCAGGGGGAAGGGCAGCGTGTGCTTCGCGATGAACTTCGCGTGCATCTTCACCGGGTCCGGGCTCACGCCGAAGATCACGGCCTTCCCGTCGAACTCCGGCCACGCGTCGCGCAGTGCGCATGCCTGCGTGGTGCAGCCGGGCGTGTCGTCCTTCGGGTAAAAGTAGAGCACCACGGTCTGCCCCGCAAAATCCGTGAGCGACACCTGCGCGCCGTCGCCGAATTTTCCGCCGACGGCCGTCGCGGTGAATGCCGGTGCCTTGCTGCCTGCTGTCAGTTCCTTGCTCATGGTTCGCGTTTGAAAATGGAAAACAAAAGGGGCCTGCCCGTGTGCGGACAGGCCCCTCGTGAAAGTTTCCGCGCGCTACTTCAGCTCCGCGAGCTTCGCCTTGATCGCCGCGAAGTCCGGCAGATCCTTCGGCGTCGGCGTCTGCTCGGCGTATTGCACCACGCCGTTCTTATCCACGATGAACGCCGCCCGCGCGCTCGTATCGCCGACGCCCGCGAGATTCGGGAATTCCACGGCATACGCCTTCGTCGTCGCCTTGTTCAGATCGCTCACGAGCGTGACGGTGATCTTCTCCTTCTGCGCCCACGCCTCCTGCGCGAACGGGCTGTCCACGCTCACGCCGATCACGTCCGCCCCGATGTCCGCATAGCTGCTGATGCCCTGCGTGATGTCGCAAAATTCCTGTGTGCAGACTCCCGTGAACGCGAGCGGGAAGAAAAGCACGACCGTGTTCTTCTTTCCGAAATTGGCGGACAGCGTCACGTCCTTGAGCCCGTTTGCGTCCTTCGACTTGAGGGTGAAATCCGGTGCTTTGGTTCCGACGGCGATGGGCATGGTGTGTGGTGTGTTGGGTTGCGGTTTTGAAAAATTGGGAACGCGCTTGTAGTGCGATGCGTCGCACTCGGCAACCGCTTCTTTTCGCCGCGCCGGTGGCGGGCGATGGGGCATCTGCGGCGCTGAATGAGGTGACATTCATCTGCTCCCAAAATCCTCCATTTCGACGAGGTCGCCAGTTCGCCCGACCGCGGCAGCGAAAAGCTCATCCGGGACGTGCCGAAAACGCTGCTCGGGGGCCGCACCCCCTCGCCATCGTGCGCAACGGTGATCACGTCTGAGTCCTCGAAACGGGGCGCATCACCGAATCCGGCACGCACGACGAACTCATCGCGCGCGAAGGTGGGACGTACCGGCGACTGGCGGAGATGCAGTTCGCGAGCTGAAGTTTGCCGTTTCGTCGGGACGGGCATTGCGGCTACTTCCTGATGAATCTCCGCAAGCAGACGCGGAGTCTCGGAACCGTCCGGGGGGAATCCGTTTCCCAGCGCTGAAGCGCTGGGCTATGGTCATGCTCACGCCAGCTTGTGTGCGATCTGTTCGTGCAAAATCTCGCGCACGGTCAGCGGGACGATGACGCGCTGCGTCTGTTTGAAACACCGGCTGATCTCGCTCAGCGCGTCGCCCGTGTAGTCGAAGCTCACGAAGAGCCCCTTCGAGCATTCCTCCCGCGCCATCATCGCCTCAAAGGAATCAATGTCCGGCCGGCCCGCCTTGTCCTTCTGCTTCACCTGGATGGGATACCAGCGGTCTTCGAGCTGGAGTTCGTCGGCCTTGGGCTTGCGGCGGTTGTCCAGCGCGGAGACGGGGAAAATGCGGCCATCGATCCCCATGTCGCCCACCTGCGTCTTGTTCGGGATGCCGCCGAGGGCGATGACGGCCCAGTTCTCAAACTCGAAGGGCGGCAGCTCGCGCAGTTTCTCCAGCGTCCGCGGCAGGTCGCGCACGACGAAGTCGCGCCGGATTCATTCCCCTGAAGGAGTCTGCATGTGCTGCATCACATACTCGTCAAACGATTCAAAGTTTGGAATGCCACGGCTGTCGTTGCGGCGTCCGAGAATGGTGTTGTCAATGCGATCGTGGAGGTAGTCAACCAACTCCCCAAATCGGCTCTCCGGGATGAAGTAGGTCGAAGCCTTGAACTTGGTTTCGATGTTCTTGAAGAGGACCGCATAATGAAAGCGGCCAGTCCGTCCGAAACTGGCGTCAGCTTCGCGATAGCGGTTGTAACGCTCGACGAGATACTTGACGTAATTGCGCTTGGCGAGGTCCGCGCCAATGCAGCCTTCAGGATAAGTGGCCGCACTCTTGCGGCTCTTGACGACGCGCACATTTGTCACCTTATCGCCGACGTGGACTGGCCCGGAGAAATTCCCCCGGGAAGCATTGA
>JANXZI010000232.1 GCA_025355595.1 Spartobacteria bacterium | reverse complement strand
GGCGATACCAGTTGCTGGAAAAAATCGGCGAGGGCGGTTTCGGCGCGGTTTGGCGGGCGGAGCAAAGCGAGCCGATTCGGCGCGAGGTGGCGCTGAAGGTCATCAAGGCGGGGATGGACAGCGCGGTGATCATCGCCCGGTTCAGCGCGGAACGGCAGGCGCTGGCGCTGATGGATCATCCGAATATCGCAGCGGTGTTCGATGCCGGCGCGACGGAGGGCGGGCGTCCGTTCTTCGTGATGGAACTGGTGAAGGGCGTGCCGATCACGAGGTATGCGGACGGGCACAAGCTCACGGCAGGCATCCGCGAGCCTCGCCCACGGCTAGTGTCCGACGGCCCTTCGGGCCGAAATCCGAATGTCACCCTATCGTGCGAGCCTCAATAACATCTAACACCCAGGTCTTGACCCACGACCACTCGCAGGTTTTTAAGGCCGGAACTATCTGAGTTGGGAGTTAGGAGTCAAGCGTTAGATGTTAGGTGTTAAGTTCATCATTGGCACGCTGGCCATCCGAGGCGACGCACACAGCCACCTATCCCGCTCCGCACCTTATTTCTCCGTCATCGTAAATGATCCGTCCCAATCCGCCGATGGAGGCGTTTCGGCATAGAGGTCGCACCTCGTGGCGTACATCGCACACAGCGGGTCGTCCGTTATTTCCTCGCCGAGCTTGCGAAAGATCTCCGCGGCTTCCCGGAACATCCGCGCATGATAGAGTTCCACCGCACGGTGATACTCGCCGAGCCATGGCGGCGCCGGTTCGGACTTCTCCCCGAGTACGGTGAAGACCGCGGTGGCCTTGGATCTCCCTTTCAGCCGCAGCGAGTCCACGCGCCGGAAATGAAAACGCTCGCGCGTGAGTTCCTCGATGGATTCCTCGACGAGAATCTGGGTGCGCAGGTGTTTTGTCGCACCCTCGAGACGCGCGGCCGTGTTCACGCTGTCGCCGAGGGCCGTGAACGACATCCGCAGAGGATGCCCGACGCTGCCGAGGATCGCGGCACCTTGGTTGATGCCGATTCCGATGTCGAGATTTCTGCGTCCCGGCTGCGTGGACCATTGTTCGTTCAGCTTCCGCAGAGCCTTGCTCATGCGGAGCGTGGTCCGCACGGCGTGGTAGGCGCCGGTTGCAGGCTCGACCGTGAGGGTGTCGCCCCACGCGGCGAGCACGGCGTCCCCGATGAAATTTTGGAGCGTCCCGCCTTCCGCCAGCACCGCTTCGACCATCTCGTAGAAGTATTCGTTGAGCTGTGCGACGAACTCCTCGGGCACGGCCTCCTCGGTCATCGCCGTGAATCCGCGGATGTCGGAAAAAAGAACGGTCACGGTTCTCCGCTGGCCCTTCACGGCACCGGCAAAGGCGTCGCCTTCCGCGAGCACGAGGTCGGCGACGTTTTTCGCGACATACTTGTCGAGCACGGAGCGGACACGCGCGCGTTCATTCCGCTCGAGGAAGAAATCCCACCCGAGGCAGCCGATGCCGCTCGTGGTCAGCGCCAGCAGCGGTGCGACCACCGGAATGACGAGGTTCGCATAGTTCAGCAGAACAAGCGCAATCCCGACCCAAAGCATGTTTGCCACAATCAGCGAACTTAGACGGGACAACGGCCCCAGAAACCAGAGGCAGAGCACCCACGCAAATGCACCGGCTCCAGCGATGAGCACATAGATGACAAATTCCGGCGACTCGCGAACGAATGCGCCTTGGAGAGCAGCATTCATCACATTGAGATGCAATTCCGGCCCGGCGATGACGCCTACCGGAGTCGGCTGCGTGTCATGCTGAAATGAGCCTTGCGGTCCGATGAGCACGATCTTATCGCGAAAAAACTCCCCGCTATTGTATCTTGGCAACGTCCACTGCTTCACGTCAAAGAGGTCGCAAAGTGACCGCGGGAGAAATGTCTCGCCCGGGCCCGCAAACCGAAAGCGATGCGGTTCCCTGGCGCGGGGAACCGATGCGGCGTGACCGCTCTTTTTCAACACTTTCGCAGCTAAGGAATCCAAGACCTCCTCGTCTGGCGCGGATGTATCCTGAAAAACATCGGAAGCCGTCACGCCATAGTGTGCCCGTCGCACGACGCCGTCGAGATCGGGCCAGAAGTTCACATAGGCCACCCGTCCGTCCACCGGCTTTGTCACTTTGATGAGCGACTGAGCAGGCATGGCGTGGAGGGCCATCGTCCCACTGAGACGATCACCGCTGTCGAAATTGCTCCCGATCACCACACGGTCCCGATACTTTTCCAATGCGGCTCGGAAGGCTCCGTCTTCATCTCTCTCATTGAGAAAAAGCAAGTCCATCACCACGACCTTCGCGCCGGATTCAAACAGCCGGTCGAGGATCATCGGATAGACGGTCCGCGGGTAGGGGAACCCGCCCTCCATGAGCTTCAGCGCAGGCGACGCCTCGATCTCGGCGAGTTCAATGTGGTCGAGCCGTGTGGAAGCCTGATCGATCGCAAGGAAGACCAACTCCTGACTCAATGGCGCGGGCTTGCAATAGCGAGAAATCAAATCCTCGGTGGTCAGTTCCAGTTTCCAGAGAGGCGTGAAGATTATCTGCAGAATAATCACCACCAGCGTGCAGACCACACAGATCGCGATCAACGCCTTCCGGCTGTAGCGCCGAAAGGCGGTCTTGGAGGGTGAATTGGCCGGCGTCACGGTGGGGATGCAGTTGCGCGGCGATGATGTTCTGGCTTGCACTGCAACGCAATGTATTGATGCTGCCGATGTGAATCCAAAGCACTCCTTCAAGGCACTGTTCATGATCATGCCGCTGCTCGGCGCACAGTCGTGGGCGCAGGCGCCCGCCACGCAGGCCGAGCAGACGAGGCTGCGCGTGCGCTCCGTCGGCACGAATCTGGAGACGGCGGGCCAGCCCAATGCCGACAAGTCCCACCGCGTCCTCGCGACACCGGGCGACCCGGACATCGGCGAGCAATTCATCCTCCCTGAGCGGGAGGACATGCGCTCGTGGCGGCTCTTCGCCACCGCGGCGGAATATTACACCAACAACGTCACGCTCGCGCGGAACAACAAGCAGGCGGATGGTTATTTCTTCGGCGAGGTGGGATTGCGGCACGAACTCAAGCTCACGGACTCGCTCACGCTCGAGGCCATCGTCCGCGAGGGATTCTTCCGCTACCACAGCCTCACGGCGCAGAATTTCAACAGCCTCAACGCCGGTGCCGGGCTGTTCTATAACGTGAAGGAACTGTGGGATATCACGCTCTTCGGTCGCTATAACTTCGAGTGGGACACGAACAGCCGCTCCAGCCGCGACCTGTTCACGGGGCACACCCTCACCGTCGGCGCGCAGAAAAACTTCGCGTGGCAGGGCGGGAATTTCATCTATGTCGGCTATTCGAGCATTTTCGGATGGGCTCAACAGTTTGCCGCGCAGCGCAACGAGCACAGCCTCTATGTGGGCGCGCAGGCGCATCTCACGAAGGATCTCGACGCGGACATTTACGCCCGGATCGCGCTGTTCGACTACCGGCAGGGCGGGCGCAAGGATTTCAACGGGGCCGTTACCAGCGCGCTCACCTATCACTTCACCCGGCAGTTTTCCGTGAACGCCTCGTTCACCTATGTCATTGACCGGTCGAACCGGTCGGCATCCAACTATGATGCCGCCACCACTGGCGGCGGATTCAATTTCAAATATCAATTTTAGTCACTTATGAAAACGGCCATTCAATATTCCATTCTCGCGGCTCTCGCCGCGTTCGGCATTTCCGCAGCACAGGCCGCTCCGCTGAAGGACGCAAAAATCACGCGCATCATCAATGACGTCAAAACCGCGGGTGAGGGAAAGGCCCCCAGGCGGGCGACTCTGGACGAAGCGGTGCTGCCCGGCAACTCCGTGCGCACCGGGATAGACTCACGCACGGAACTGCTTTTCAGCGACCAGACGATCACCCGGCTCGGGGCGAATTCCCACTTCACCTTCAACGAAGGCACGCGCGAACTCTCGCTCTCGAAGGGCGTGATCCTGCTTCAAGTGCCAAAGGGCCTCGGCGGCGCAAAAATCCAGACCGCCGCCGTCACCGCCGCCATTACTGGCACGACCATCCTTTTTGAAATCGGGCCCAAGTTCATCAAGCTATTCGTCATCGAGGGAAAATGCTTCCTCACGCCGAAAGGTGGTAACTGGCTGAGCCGCAAACCGGTCTCGGCGGGCGAAGGGGTCCTCATGGAAATCGGTGCGACCAAGGTCCCAAAGCCCTTCATCGTGAACCTGAGCGTGCTCGTGAATACCTCGCATCTGCTCACCGGCAAGTGGGGAGCCAAGCTGGACGAGAAGTTCATCGCACAGGCCATTGCCGCACAGCTTCGACGGTATTTTGGCGAATCCAACATCGGGCTAAACGCGACCGGGAAGAGGCCATCCTTCCTCGCAGATATCCCCCCGCAGGGCGTGCTGATATTACCCACGAAGCCAGTCACGCAACCCGCCACGCAGCCTGTTACGCAGCCGGTCGCGCCGCCAGTCCCACCTAAGCCGACGACGCCACCCAATCCGGAAAAGCCACCCGTCCAAGGTCCCGGCACTTCGAATGAAGGCTAGTCGCTGGGACTCTGCGCTATTCCACGCTTATTCCTGACCGGGTGCATTCTATCCGGCGCTCCGCCCGGTGGCGGATTCCCTGCCAGTTCCCGGCGTATTGCTGCTAAGTCGCAACCCCGGACTTCACTTTTGCTCGCGCGAGATTGCGTTCGATCTTCTCGAGGTATTCGTTGGGCCCGCCGGGATAAGGATCATTAAGACAGGCATGGATGCCCTCGAATTCGTTCATGATCTTCGGCAGCACATAAAATTGCCAGAATCCCGGGGTCTTGCTCATCATGTCCGTGACACTCTCAAATTTGAACACCTTCGACGCGCTGCCCGCGTCGAACCGGGCCGCTTCCTCAAACTCCGCATAAAGATCCGGCAGCCGTTCGACATAGTTATCCGCCGCCATCTGACCCAGTAAATCGGCCGTCGCGAGGGCAAAGCCGGCGACCCGCTCCTCGACGCTCTGAAACGGGATGGCTGCGATGCTGACATTCACGCCGGTGCATCGGATCATATGGCGGACGGCCGCGATGTCGGGCTTGGACCAGCCTTTTGCCGTCAGGAATTGCTCGGCAAATGTGCCGCTCCGTGCGACGTGGATGGCCGTGTATTTCGCGCCAGTGCCTTCCATGTCGCCGACTACCTTCAGATAGCCGGTGTCGTGGAAAAGGATGGCGACCAGCGCCAGCTCAAACATCCGCCGTGAGATAGGGGGCGTGACATTTGCCCGATGTCTTCCCCAGAGCAGTCGCACCAAGCAGAGCGTGCCCTGCAAGGTATGCTCGAAGTCATGATAGACTGAATCAATCGCCTGATACCCGTCGTATTTTCCGCCGAAGCACTGCGCGGCCCACCCGAAGACCTGCCTCACGGCGGCGAGATCGCTGCCGGGGAACAGTTCGCCATAAATCGCACTAGCTTCCGCTTCGACAGCGCTCGGAATCTTGGTGTCCACCGGTTTGAACATCCGCGCATCATAGCCGGAGTTTCACTTTTTCCAGTTCTTTTTTGGAAGGCATTTCCCGGTGCCTTCCCGACCGAAATCCCCTGCCCCGCCTGATGTGGCGGGTCGCCGCATTCGTCCGGGAATCAGGGCACAAAACTTCTCAAGGTTTCACGCATCGAAAAATCTGCGGAACTGGGGCACTGATGGTGGAGGTGCCGATCAACGTCGAACATCGAACGTCGAACACCAAACATTTAAGGAAAAATCCGACGTCGGGTGGCACGTCGGATTTTGCTTCCTTCGGCGTTAAGAATTAGACGTTCGATGTTCGATGTTGAGCCCGCCGCAGGCGTCTTCCGGCATCTCCAGATTTCCACTCCTCCGGGTGTCAAATGATTCTGATGCGTGAGCCCTGCAAAACTTCTTGCCACCCCTTCCCAAAAGTGACACGCATAAAATGTGACTCGGCCCCCCAAAAACCCGTCTCAGCCTGCGCCGAGTTCAATGGCTTGATCTCATCACTGCTTCCTTCCCGATGAAAATGCGACTCCTTTCCTCGATTTTGCCCGCGCTGTTTTTCGCCGTGCTTCCCGCCACCGCCGCCCCGCTCACCGGCGCGAGGATCACCCACATCGTCAACGACGTGAAAACGGTCACGCCAGGGAGTGCCCCCGTCCGCGCTTCCGTGAATGATCCGATGGAGCCGGGAAAATCGGTGCGCACCGGGATTGATTCGCGGACGGAGATGCTGTTCAGCGACCAGACCATCACCCGTCTGGGTGCCAATTCGCACTTCACGGTGAATGATGGCACGCGCGAGATATCGCTCTCGAAGGGCGTCATCCTTCTCCAGGTTCCCAAGGGCTCCGGCGGCGCCAGGATTCAGACGAATGCCGTGACGGCCGCCATCACCGGCACCACGATCGTGCTCGAAAGCCTGAATGGTTTCAAAAAGCTGACCG
>JANXZI010000218.1 GCA_025355595.1 Spartobacteria bacterium | reverse complement strand
TGGCCGTCACCGCCGCGGTGCTCTGCCTCGTGTGGTGGTTCAAAGGTGCGTCGCTGGGTGCGCCCGCGAATCCGTCCGAGCCTTTCAGCGCCGCGCGGCCCGACTGGTATTTCATGTCGCTCTTCCAGCTCCTGAAATTCTTCCAGGGCGAAAATGTGATTTGGGGTTCGCTCATCATTCCGGGGTTCGTGTTTGCGCTGCTCATGCTCATGCCGCTGCTCGGGCGGTGGAAAATCGGGCACCGTTTCAATCTCTTCGTCCTTTTCGCAGCGCTTGCCGGTTTCGGTGTGCTCACCGCGATCGCCTTCACCCACGACGCGCGCGACACGCACTACCACGCCGCCGTCGTTCAGGGAAACCGCGACGCCGCGCGCACGAAGGAACTCGCGAAGGCCAATCAGGGCATCCCCACCGAGGGCGCACTCGCGCTGCTGCGCAACGATCCGCTCACGCAGGGCCCGCGTCTTTTCGCCAGCCAGTGCGCGAGCTGCCACACCTACGCCGGCCACGACGGCCTCGGCGCGTCGCTGCCCGAGCCGCCCACCGCGCCCGACCTCGCCGGCTTCGGCTCGCGCGAGTGGCTGCGCGGCTTCATGGATCCTACGCAGATCGAGACGCTGAAATATTTCGGCGGCACGGTCTTCGTGCATCCGAAGAAGGGCGAAAAGAAAAGCCGCATGGTGCGCCTCATCCTTGACGACGTGGCGAAACACACGGCGGAGGAAAAGGCGCAGCTCGAAAAAATCATCGCCGCCATCAGCGCCGAGGGAAAACTCCCGTCGCAGCGCGAGGCTGACACGCGCGACGCCGCGCTGATCGAGGAGGGCCGCAAGCTGCTCGCCGATGTGACGCTCGACTGCACCGATTGCCATAAGTTCCGCGACACCGCTGGCGGCAAGGCGCCCGATTTCACCGGCTACGGCTCACACGAGTGGCTGGCCGGATTTTTGAAAGACCCCGGCCACGAGCGCTTCTACGGCAAGCACAACGACCGCATGCCCGCCTTCGGCGAAACCAGCCGTCTCACCGCGCGCGAACTGGATCTGCTCATCCGCTGGCTGCGCGGAGACTGAACAGTCGCTCGCAAAACGCAATTGTTCGACCGGTTCGCGGAGCATCGTGGCGGGGGCGGCCATTCGCAGACGGCTCCTGGGCGAGTAGCCGCGCGAATAACGAACGGGCGACGGCGCGATCCCCGTCACTCGGCATCCGTCATTTCAAATCTCGAAGTCCGTCTCGAACTTCAGCCGTTCGCGGAGGAACTCGAGGATGCGCGCGACGCTTTCCTGCACGGTGAGCGTGTGCGTCTCGACTGAGATTTCCGGATCGGTCGGCGCTTCGTAAGGCGCGTCAATTCCGGTGAACTGTTTGATCTCACCGGCGCGCGCCTTTTTGTAGAGGCCCTTCGTGTCGCGCTGCTCGCAGACTTCGAGCGAGGCGTTCACATACACCTCGTAAAAGTCCACGCCGCTCTCGCACGCGACGGCGCGCGCGCGCGCACGGTCGGTTTGATACGGCGAGATGAATGCGGTGATGACGACCACGCCCGCATCGGCCATGAGCCGCGCGACCTCGGCGACTCGGCGGATGTTTTCCACGCGGTCTTCGGGCGAAAAGCCGAGGTTCGAGTTCAGCCCGTGGCGGATGTTGTCGCCATCAAGGATGTAGGTCTGCATCCCGAGGTTGAAAAGTTCGCGGTCGAGCGCATTCGAGAGCGTGCTCTTGCCGCTGCCCGAAAGGCCGGTGAGCCAGACGATCGCGCCCTTGTGCCCGTTACGCGCGAAGCGCCGGTTCGGTGTGACGGTGCCGTCGGTCCAGAAAATGTTCGAGGACTTCGCGTGCGTGCGGTCGGTGTAGGTGCCGCCGAAAATGATCCCGCCGCCCGCGACGATCCGGTTGTCCACGACGACGAAGCGGCCGAGGAGCGCGTTGCGATCCGCGTTGTCAAAGGCGAGCGCGCCGCGTGTCTGGATCGTGATCTCCGCGACGTCGTTCCTCGCGATGTAGCCGCGGTCGCCGGGGAGCGTGTCGAGCGTCGAGGCGTCAATGATGCGCTCGATGCTGACGATCTCTGCGTCGAGTTCCTGCGTGGTGAGCTTGAGCTTCGTGCGTTCGCCGATGGCGAGGTTGCGCTTGCCCATCCAGAAGAGTCGCGCCTTGAAACGGTTCGACTCGATCGGCGCGTCCTGCTCGTGCGAAGCGACATGCCCGCGCTCGACGAAAATCTGCTCGGTGAGCGTGATGCCGACGCTCTCACCTGCGGTCGCGGAAGTCTTCACCGGTCCACTCCAATTCTCGATGCTCTTCACCACGCCGGTCTTGTTGCCTGGCGAAAAGACAAGCGTGTCGCCGACCTTCAGCGAGCCCGCCTCGATGCGCCCTGCGATGATACGGCGGTCGTCGAAACGGTACACGTCCTGCACGGGCAGGCGCAGCGGCAGATCGTTCAGTGGCTTCGGCGGCTCGAAGGTGTCGAGCATGTCCGTGATCGTCGGACCGCTGTACCATTTAAGATTTAAGAATTGGGATTTAAGATTTGCCTCTGCGTCCGCAGGGATGCGCTGGGAGACATTAATTCCACCGCGCGCGCTGATCGGGATGAACGCTCGCGCTTCGAGGCCGATCTCTTTCAAAAATGCCGTGTATTCCGCGACGACGTTGTCGAAGACGTCCTGCTTGAAATCCACGAGGTCCATCTTGTTCACCGCGACGACGACCTGCCGGATGCCGAGCAGCGAGAGCAGGTAGCCATGCCGTCGCGACTGCTCGCGCACACCTTCGTTCGCCGCGATCAGCAGCACCGCCGCATCGGCGCTCGCCGCGCCGGTGATCATGTTTTTCAGGAACTCCTTATGCCCCGGCGCATCAATGATCACGTAGGGCCGCTTCGCCGTCTTGAACTGGATCTGCGTCGTATCAATCGTGATGTTCTGCGCCTGCTCTTCGAGCAGTGCATCGAGCAGGAACGCATACTCAAACTCCATGCCCTCCTCTTTGCACGCCGCCTGGATTTGCTCGACCTTCCCGTCAGGCAGCGACTTCGTGTCATAGAAAATGCGGCCGATGAGCGTGGACTTGCCGTGGTCAACGTGACCGACGAAGACGACGCGGAGACGGCGTTCGGAAGAATTGGAATTCAGGGTGATGGCGGATTGCATTTTCAAATTTGGTTCGTTCTCGACAAAACGGTATGTGGGTTTAGCCCGGTAACGGGATGTCCAAGGCTGACAAGACTCTCGAAAAAATTCTCAGCGGAGAGGCGGATGCCAACATCCGATTCGACGATGTGCTTTCACTCATGCCGCGACTGGGCTTCAGCTTGCGGATTCGCGGCAGCCACCACATTTTCACACGTCCGGGCATCGAGGTGCTGATTGACTTACAGCCTGTGCATGGAAAATGTAAGTCATACCAAGTCCGCCAAATCCGTGAAATCATCCGCAGATTCAACATTGCGCTATAGCGTGCAGATTGGCTGGAGCGACGCCGACCGGGCGTTCATCGCAGCGGTGCCGGAGCTTCCGGGATGCCTCGCAGACGGCGCGACCTACGAGGACGCGCTGCACGCCATCGAGGAGGAAATCGAAATCTGGATGGAGACGGCGCGCAGCGAAGGCTGGAAAATTCCGAACCCGAAAACATTCAAGACCGCCGCGGCTGTCGCGGATGCAGCGTAGATCCGAAATCATCCGCGCCTCCTGGCGTTTGGTTTCGGATCGAGAAAGGGCAGAAGAATCTCGCGCCAGTTCCCCACCGAGCCGAGCACGCCGCCAATCTCGATGTCCCCGGAATTTTCCGGGTCGTGGTAAATCTCCAGCGCATTGTCGCAGTCGCCGCACTTGATCAGCAGGCGTGGAGATTTTCTCGCCGTGCCTTTGCGGTGATACACGCGCAGCGCGGAATATCCGTCGGCACGCCTTTGAAATCGCTTTTGGTTGGGTGCGCTCATACACGGCGCCCACTTACATGAAGCCCTTCGCCCGCAGCTTCTGCATCGCGTTGCGCTCGTGGTGATCCTGCGCGCGACCGGCGCGCTCGCTGGTCTTCGTGTGCGCGAGTTCGTCCACGATTTTGTCAATGGTGTCGGCGTCGCTCTCGACCGGCCCGGAGATCGGCCAGCAGCCGAGCGAACGGAAGCGATACCGTTTTGCATCCTTTGCCTTGCGGGCGAAATACATCTTCGGAATCGGGATGCCTTCGCGCTGGATGTACATCCAGATGTCGCGCTCGCTCCAGTCGAGCAGCGCCTGCACACGCACGTGCTCGCCCGGCGCACACGAGGTCGTGAACTGATTCCAAAACTCCGGCGGCTGATCCTTGTAGTCCCACTCAAAGTCCTTCGTGCGCGGTGAAAAGTAGCGCTCCTTCGCGCGTGTCGGATCCTCGTCGCGGCGGATGCCCGTGATGAGTGCGTCCCACTTGTGCTCGGCCATCACCTGCTGGAGCGCGACGGTCTTCAATTCGTGCGTCACCGTCACCGGGTCCGTCGTGTCGTAGCCGATCACGCGGTTCTCGTAGGTGCCGCGGCCTGCGCGCGCGTCCTCGTTGATTTTTACGATGAGATTCAGCCCGTGATACTTCACCGCCCAGTCGCGGTATTCGATCATCTCGGGGAATTCGTAAGTCGTATCAATGTGCAGCAGCGGGTAGGGGATGTGCCCGCCAAACGCCTTTTTCGAGAGCCAGATGAGGACGTTCGAGTCCTTGCCCATGCTCCACGGCATGCAGATGTTTTTGAAATGATGGAACGCCTCGCGGATGAGGAACACGCTCTGCGCTTCGAGCTGGTCGAGGTGCTCCTGGTCGGCGTGCGGGATTTTCTCCGGGAAAAATGCCGCCGGTTCATCGGCCCCCGGCGCTGCGTAGAGCCGGGAGTAGGCGGGGTGCTTGGAAAAGTCGGACATTGAAATTTGGACGGACGGTATTTTGTGAAAAGGGGCGGAGAGAAAAGCAGCCAAACCCCAGATTGTCTATCGGGAGAAGCGGACTTTCTCCTATTGTCCAGGTGAATGCCGACTCCTGGGCAGCGCGCAGCGAGCGCGATGTGCGGGGCCGCTATGCCTTACCCCAGTGCTTGAGCAGTGTGTCGGCCATCGCGCTCGGAGTCTCGGAGACGGCGATCCCGGCGTCTTTCAAGGCGGCGATCTTCGCGGCGGCGGTTCCTTTTCCGCCGCTCACGATCGCGCCCGCGTGGCCCATGCGGCGTCCGGGAGGCGCGCTGGCTCCGGCGATGAATGCCGCGATGGGCTTCTTGCAATTCGCCTTCACCCACGCGGCGGCCTGCTCCTCGGCTTCGCCGCCGATTTCGCCGATCATGATGATGGCTTCGGTCTCGGGATCGTCGTTGAACATCTTCATCACGTCGAGGTGCGAGGTGCCGTTCACCGGATCGCCGCCGATGCCGACGCAAGTGCTCTGGCCGACACCACGGCTCGTAAGTTGCCAGACCGCCTCGTAGGTCAACGTGCCGCTGCGCGAGACA
>JANXZI010000206.1 GCA_025355595.1 Spartobacteria bacterium | reverse complement strand
GTGATCGGCACCGTGCGCTTGGGCGTGGTGCCCGGCTCGATGTGCGCGCACGGGTCGTCGGGGATGCGATACGCCGGGTCCATCCAGAAGCCCTTGAACTGCTCGTCCACCACGGTGATCTCGTGGACGTGCTTCACCCAGTAGGTGCCGTAGTGGCCGGGCACGACGAGGCGGAGGGGAAATCCGTTGAGCCACGGCAGCGGCTCGCTGTTCATCTCGTAGGCAAGCAACACGTCGGGGTCGAGCGCCTGCTCCACGTCGAGCGCCTTCACAAAGTCGGGCACCGTCGGCGTGGGCGGCGTGTCGAGCCCGTTGAAAAGCACCTGCTTCGCGTCTGCCGCGAGGCCCGCTTTTTCCAGCACGTCCTTCAGTCGCACGCCCTTCCACTTCGCGTTGCCCATCGCTCCATTCGCGAGCTGTCCGCCGGGCACGCGCGGCTGGAAAAATCCGCGACTGTTTCCGCTGCACTGGTTCACCGCGATGACTTCGACCTGCTCAAACTGCGTCCGCAATTCCTCCACGCTCAGCTTCAGCGACGTCTTCACCTTTCCGAGCACCTGCACGCGAAACGCATCCGCCGTGAGCAACTCCCGCGCGGGCGGCGAACCGGCGAGATGATAGCGGACAAAGAACGCATCGTTCGGAGTGATCGCGCCCTCGTTGAAAATCGCAAACGGCGTCTCGAGCTGCGGCGGACGCGACGTGAGCCGGATGAGCGCGCGCTTCTGCGGATACTTCACGAGTTCGCGTTCGCCGTTCTCAAATGGCAGCGTCACCCTTGCTTCGTCTGCCGCGCGCAAACCCACAGGCAACGCAGCCGCGGCGAGCGTGGCACGACGGAGAAAGGAACGGCGCGAGATCGCGGAGGCGCGGTGGACATTCATGCCCGCGAAGCTATCCCGCCGCCCGCCCGAATGCAA
Source organism: Spartobacteria bacterium (assembly GCA_025355595.1). Lineage (GTDB taxonomy): Bacteria > Verrucomicrobiota > Verrucomicrobiia > Chthoniobacterales > Chthoniobacteraceae > SXWH01. Next base: position 11,256 of record JANXZI010000206.1, on the reverse strand, counting down.
TGCGCTCGCTGCCTGCCACCCAAGACAATCGCATCAAAACCATGCTCATTCTGAGGCGGAGCAAGGTCCGGCGGGCGCACGTGGCGGGCATCGCGCAGCCAAATAAATAGAGCCTATGCCTCGCAACCGTGCGATCGCACCACTCGGCATTCCTCACATGAGTCATCCGGCTGGCCCTGCCAGAGCCAAAAATCGGCAAAGCAGACCTCGCACCGCTGGTTATCCTCGCAGACAATTTCTTCCTGCCATCGTACCTCCGATGTCCATGCGCATCCTCCCAACTGCCGTCGTTTTGCTCGCGCTCTCGCTCGGAGCGATCTCCTCCGCGGCGGGGGAAGCGACGCATTCGGAGATCGATCAGGCCATCACCGCAGCCGCCGGAGGATCGCTTGCGCCGATTGCTTCCGATGCGGAATTTCTGCGCCGTGTGTCGCTCGATTTTGCCGGGAAAATCCCGACGAGCGCGGAGGCGCGGCAATTTCTCGCAGACAGGGATGCGGATAAGCGCGCGAAGCTGATCGATCGCCTCATCGCTGCCCCGGAATTTCCGCTGCGGCTCGAACAGGCAGTGACGGTGATGCTGCTGGAGCGCCGCGCAGGCGGGAAGATTTCCGAGGGCAAATGGCGCGACTGGCTGCGCGCGCAGTTTGCGGCGAGCCGGCCATGGAACGAAATCGTGCACGACCTGCTCGCGCTCGAAGGCGATCCGACGGCGACGCCCGCCGCGAAGTTCATGCTGAACGACGAAAAGTATGACAGCCAGAAAGTCGCGCACGATGTCGCGCGGTTCTTCCTCGGCATGAATCTCCAGTGCGCACAGTGCCACGATCACCCGACGGTGAAGGGCTTCGCGCAGGCGGATTTTTATGGCATCTACGCCTTCCTCGCGCAGACGGACATGAAGCCGAACAAGGTGACGAAAGCCATCATGCTCGCGGAAGCGCCGACGACAGGGAAGATCGAGTTCAAGTCGGTCTTCAAGCCGGAGAAGGAATTCACCGCGCCGCGCGTGCCGGGGGCGGAGGACATCGCGATCCCGGCCTTCGCGCCGGGTGAGGAATACGAGGTGAAACCGGACAAGAGCGGCCTGCCCGGCGTGCTGAAATTCCGCCTCCAGCCGCTGCTCGCGCGCGAACTTACGTCGGACGCGAACCGCCGCTTTGCGATGAACAGCGTGAACCGGTTTTGGTTCCTGCTCACGGGCCGCGGACTCGTGCATCCGCTCGACATGATGCACAAGGACAACCCGCCATCGCATCCTGCGCTGCTCGATCTGCTGGCGAATGAATTCATCGGGCACAAATTCGACGTGCGCTGGCTGCTGCGCGAGATTGCGTTGAGCGAGACTTATCAGCGCTCCACGCGCGCGCCGTCGGGCACCGATCTGAATTCCGTGAAGCCCGAGAGCTACCGCGTGGCGAATCTGAAGCCGCTCTCTGCCGAGCAAATCGGCGCGGCGACGATGGTGGCCACAGGAAGCTGGGAGTTGCTCGGAAAGGCCGCGCCCGTCGCCGAGGAAGAGCCGAACGCGCAGGAGACGAAGAAGGAGAAGAAGCAGAAAGACAAAGCCAGGAGCCGTGCCGACGAAGGCGGGAAGGAACTGCCGACGACGCGCGAGGATTCGCTCGCCGCGTTCGTGAAGACCTTTGCAGGACCGGCGGGCGAGCCGGAAGTGGAATTCGCACCGAGCATGGCGCACAGCCTCTTCCTGATGAACGACCGCATGGTGCTCGCATGGCTGAAGCCAAGCGCGAACAACCTCACCGCGCGGCTCGCAAAACTTTCCGGCGCGGCGGAAATCGCGGACGAGCTTTACCTGAGCGTGCTCACGCGCACGCCGGGGAAGGACGAAATTGCCGAGGTCGAAAATTTCCTGAAGAAGCACGGGACTGACCGCCAGCAGGCTCTCGGCGATCTCGCGTGGGCGCTGCTCGCCTCGGCAGAATTCCGGCTCAACCACTGACGCGATTTTTCCATGAGACGCTCCTCCGAATGCGGCAGTGCGGAACACCTGATCTCGCGCAGACAGGCGCTCGGGACACTCGCGGGCGCGGCGGTTGGCGGCTTCGGGCTCAGCAGTCTCATGCAGGAAGCAGTCGCGGCGGACATGAAGCAGAAGGGCAAGCAGGTGCTCTTCATCTGGCTCGATGGCGGCATGAGCCAGTTCGAGAGCTGGGACCCGAAACCGGACAGCGAATTCGGCGGGCCGTTCCGATCGATCAAGACAAGCGTGCCGGGCACGCACATCAGCGAGCTGATGCCGGACACGGCGAAGATCATGCACCATCTCGCCGTCGTGCGCTCGATGAGCACGAAGGATCCAAATCATTCCACCGGGGTGCCGCGCATGCAGCGCGGCGATCCCGCAAACCGCGGCGTGCCGTATCCGTATCTCGGAGCAGCCGTCACGAAGCTGCTCGGCTTTCCCGCGAACGGCTTGCCGCCCTACATCTGGATCAAGCCGGGCTCCGCGGGTTTCATCTATCAGGAGGCCGGATTCCTCGGCTCAAAATATGGCGCGCTCGCGCTCGGCGACGGCAAACCGCCGATTCACATCCACCGTCCGGAATCCGTGACTGACGAGACGGATGCGGCGCGCCACGAACTGCGCCGTCTCGCCAATGCGCGCTTCCGCCTGGACCGCCGCGACTCGGAGGTGGATGCGTATGAGCAATCCTACGAGATGGCCGTGCAGCTCATGAAGCGGAAGGAACTTTTCGACAACACTCGCCTCCCCGCGAAGGACATCGAGCGCTACGGTACACATCCGCTCGGACGCCATTTGCTGCAGGCGCGCGTGCTCCTCGAAGCGGGCGTGCAATTCGTGAAAGTGACGAGCTACCACTGGGACACGCATGGCGACAATTTCAACATGTCGCAGCAGATGGTGCCGCAGATTGACAAGCCCTTCGCCGCCATCGTGAACGACCTCGAAGACCGCGGCATGCTCGACAATGTCGTCGTCGTGCTCATGTCGGAGTTCGGCCGCACGCCGACGATCAACTCGCGCATCGGGCGCGACCATTGGCCCGATGCGTGGTCGCTCGCGCTTGCCGGTGCGGGCATCAATCGCGGCGCACTCATCGGCAAGACCACGAAGGACGGAGCGTGGGTGGACGGCGAGGGCTACGATGTCGGCGATCTTTTTCACACGGTCTTCCGCGCGCTCGGCATCAATCCGAACAAGGCCCACTACGACAACAACGGCCAGCCGCTGCCGATCGTCCGCGATGACTGCTTCGCGATTGATGGAGCGCTCGCGTAACTCACATGCCGAAACCCGCCGCCAACGAGTCCGTCGAGTCCCTGCTGAGCGAAGCGCAGGGACCAGCCTTCGATCCTGCGAAGGCGCACATCGGACCGGCATTCAAGCACGAGCGCCAGCTCATCCGCGCGCGCTTCAGCGCGGATGGAAAATTTGTCGCCGCCGCGGGCTTGGACAAGCTCATCCACGTCTGGGATCTCGAGTCGGGGAAAAAGCACACGCTGCCCGGACACGCGACCTGGGTGTCGTCGCTCGTCTTCCATCCGAAGGGCCGCCAACTTTTCACCGCCGACTTCCACGGCACGATCCACTGCTGGGATTTCGCCACGCCGGACTCGAAGCCGCTCTTCACCATCACCGGCGCGGATGCAAACATCACGCGCGCGCTCGCCGTCATGCTCGACGGTGCGCATGTCCTCAGCGGCGGCGACGACTGCACCGTGCGCGTGTGGAGCACGAAGGACGGCGCGAAGGTGAAGCAGTGGCCCGGACACAAGGGCTGCATCTTCAGCATCGCCGTGCATCCCGATGGAAAATCCGTCGCGAGCGGCGATCTCTTCGGCACCGTGAAGCACTGGGATTTCGCGACCGACAAATGCGTGCGCGATCTCGACGCGAAGGAACTCCACACGCGGAAGGAGGACTTCATCGCTGATGTCGGCGGAGTGCGCTGCATCGCATTCGATGCGAAGGGCGCGACGATGGTGATCGGCGGACTGAGCAACGCCGAGAGCAACGCCTTCTGCCCCGGCACGCCGCTCGCGCTGCTCTTCGACTGGGGCACCGGAAAGAAGACGCAGGAATTCAAGCTCGCGAACAAATCCGACGGCCCGATCAACGCTGTGCGCTTTTTGCAAAACGGAATGATCGCCGGCTTTGGCGAGACGCAGAACGGTGCGCAGACCGAACTCGCATTCTGGCAGCCCGACAAATCCGAGCCGCTACATTCGCTGAAGGCGCAGTCCGCCTACGACCTCGACATCCACCCCGACGGCCTGCGGCTGCTCGCGCCGCTCTTCATCCCGATGGGCAGCGGCGGCAATGGTGCACGCGAAAAGCAGAAGGCGAATTACATCCCCAACGCATCCGTCGTGCAGATTTTCAATCTCTTCGCCGATCCAAAGGCGAAGGATCCGAAGAACGCGAAGAAGAAGGCCTGAGGCCATCGGCGACAGTCGCTCCGTGACAGGTTGCGTTCACCACTGCGCCAGTGGCACTGCTCCGTGGGCCGAGTTGTCGCAGGCAAGATACCCCTGCCTCTGAACAACTGAGGGAATGCATTCTGCGCTGGCGCGTGCGAACATTTTTCCAAGCCCATGAGAACCGACCGCTTCACCCAACGCATGCAGGAGGCGCTGCAGTCCGCGCAGTCCCTCGCGGCAAATCGCAATCACACGGAATTCGACAACGAGCACTTCATGCTTGCGCTGCTGGAGCAGCCGGAGGGAGTGACGCGTCCGCTGTTTGAAAAGCTCGGACTCAATGTCGCAAATGTGCAGTCGCAACTCGAGGCGGCGATTTCCAAGCGCGCGCAGGCGCATGGCATGACGGCGCAGACGAATCCGGCGGCGGAGCTGCTCGCGATTTTGCGGCAGGCGGAAAAGGAGATGGCGAAACTGAAAGACGAATTTGTGAGCGCGGAGCATTACCTGCTCGCCCTGGCGGACAGCGGCGTGACTTGCGGCAAGCTGCTGAAGTCGCTCGGCGTGTCGCACGCGAAGCTCATGCAGGCACTCCAGCAGGTGCGCGGTTCGCAGCGCGTGACGGACCAGAATCCTGAGGACAAATACCAGACGCTGCAAAAGTACGGGCGCGATCTCACGGACGCTGCGCGGAAGGGAAAGATCGATCCGGTGATCGGTCGCGACGACGAAATCCGCCGGACGATGCAGGTGCTCTCGCGTCGCACCAAGAACAACCCGGTGCTCATCGGAGAGCCGGGCGTGGGCAAGACGGCAATTGTCGAGGGACTCGCGCGGCGCATCGTCGCAGGCGACGTGCCGGAGTCGCTGAAGAACAAGCGGCTCATCGCGATGGATATTTCGGCGATGGTCGCGGGCGCGAAATTCCGCGGGGAATTTGAGGACCGCCTGAAGGCGTTCATCAAGGAAGTCACCGACTCGCAGGGCGAGATCATCCTCTTCATTGATGAGCTGCACACGATCGTCGGCGCGGGAAAAGCGGAAGGCTCGATGGACGCGGGCAACATGCTCAAGCCCGCGCTCGCGCGCGGCGAACTGCGCACCATCGGCGCGACGACGCTCGACGAATATCGCAAGCACATCGAAAAAGATCCCGCACTGGAGCGGCGCTTCCAGCCGGTGAAAGTCGAGGAGCCGAGTGTCGAGGATACCATCGCGATTTTGCGCGGACTGAAGGAGCGCTACGAAGTCCATCACGGCGTGCGCATCCAGGATGCCGCGCTCGTCGCCGCCGCGATGCTCTCGGATCGCTACATCAGCGACCGCTTTTTGCCGGACAAGGCGGTGGATCTCATGGACGAGGCGGCGTCGCGGTTGAAGATGGAAATTGATTCCATGCCGACGGAGATCGATCAGGTCGAGCGCGCGATCATGCAGGACGAGATGGAACGGCAGGCGCTGAAAAAAGAGAAGGACGCCGCGTCGAAGGATCGCCTCGCGAAGCTCGAAAAGGAACTCGCCGACCTGAAGGAAAAAAGCTCCGCGCTGAAGGCGCAGTGGCAAAAGGAAAAGGCGATTCTCGGCGGCTCGCGCAAAGCGATGGAACAGCTCGAAGCCGCGCGCAACGAACTTGAGCAGGCACAGCGGACCGGCGATCTTGGCAAGGCCAGCGAGATTCAATACGGAACGATTCCCGAGTTGGAGCGGAAGCTCGCCGCGCAATCTTCCGGCCCGCAGCAGAAGACAACGCTTTTGCACGACGAGGTGACCGATGAGGAAATCGCCAAGGTGGTTGCCGCATGGACAGGCATTCCCGTTTCCAATTTGCGCGAAGGCGAACGCGAGAAGCTCATCAAGATGGAGCAGCGCCTCGGCGCGCGGGTCATCGGGCAGAAGCAGGCAATCATCGCGGTGAGCAATGCCGTGCGCCGTGCGCGCAGCGGATTGCAAGATCCGAATCGTCCGATCGGATCGTTCATTTTCCTCGGCCCGACCGGCGTGGGAAAAACGGAACTCGCCCGTGCGCTCGCGGAGTTTCTCTTCGACGACGAGAACGCGATGGTCCGCATCGACATGAGCGAATACATGGAGAAGCACAGCGTCGCGCGGCTCATCGGCGCGCCTCCGGGCTACGTCGGTTTTGAAGAAGGCGGTCAGCTCACCGAGAGCGTGCGCCGCAAGCCGTATTCCGTGATCCTTTTCGACGAGATCGAAAAGGCGCACCACGATGTGTTCAACGTGCTGCTCCAGGTGCTCGACGACGGACGCATCACGGACGGCCAGGGGCGCACGGTGGATTTCAAGAACGCCGTCATCATCATGACGAGCAACATCGGCTCCCAGTTCATCCTCGACGACGCGAATGCCGAGCAGCGTGAAGCGCGCGTGATGGAGGCGCTGCGCGGACACTTCCGGCCCGAGTTCCTGAACCGCGTGGATGAGACGATCATCTTCGACCGGCTGAGCGACGAGGACCTCACACAGATCGTGGGCATCCAGCTCGTGCGCCTCGAAAAGCGCCTCGCGGATCAGAAGCTCACGCTGAAGGTCACCGAGGAGGCGAAGCGCATCCTCGCCGCCGAAGGCTACGACCCGGTGTATGGCGCGCGACCGCTGAAGCGCGCCATCCAGCGCGAACTGCTCGACCCGCTCTCGATGGAAATCCTCGCGGGCACTTTCCGCGAGGGCGAAACGATTACCGCCGACGTGAAGGGTGGAAAGATCGTCTTCAGAAAGTAGCATTCCAGTCGAAGCACATCGCTCGTCGCTGGAGAAAGGGACGTGCATTTCAGGGCTCGCGCCCCACGCTCGCAACATGAAATCCTCCCTCTGCCTCCTCGTCGCCGTCTGTCTCTGCGCTTTCAATCTGTCGCCATTGCGCTCCGCCGAAGATGCGCCGGCACCGGGCATCGAGGGCAACGAGTGGTCGCTCCAGGAGATCCACGGCCAGCCCTCGCACGCCCGGGAGAAAAGCCGCCAGACGCTCAAGCTCGAAACCGCCAAGAAGCAGGCTCTCGGCAATGGCGGCGTGAACCGTTTTTTTGGCGGCTACGAGCGGACTGGCGACAAGCTAAAATTCGGCCCGCTGGCCAGCACGATGATGGGAGGCCCGGAGAAAGACATGAATGCCGAAACCGCCTACCACGCCGCACTCGCCGACGTCACAAACTGGCGGATGACCGACGGCACGCTCGAACTTCTCAAAGACAAGACCGTCGTACTGCGCTTCACCGCGGCGAAGGCGGAGAAAAAGTAGCCGCGCAGAAAGCGGGTTCAGCCTGCGGTTCCGCGGGCCGCAGCGTCACCGCGTGACGGGCGCGGGCATCTGGATCACTTCGAAATCGTGACCCTTTACCCGCTTGAGGGTGTTCAGTTCGTCGTCGTTCCAACGCGGATCAGGCGCTCCGCTGAGGAACCAGTCGGAGCCATTGTCCGCGAGCAGCATCCCGTATTTTTTCAGCGCGGTGAGGATGACCTGTGCGGCGGGCGGGAACTTTGAAACGTCGAAGTCCGCACGCAGACGCACGCGCATTCCCATCGGCGGGAGATTCGCATCCGTGAGCCTGCTCGCGAAGTGCGTGGCTGGCGCGACGTAAGCATGCCGAGTGCGCACGCAGGTGAAGCGCAGCGCGTGGAGGATTGCCTTTTTTTCGATCACTTCGTCGTAGCGCACGAGTCCGGGGAAAACCGGCAGCCCGGCGGCGTCGGCGGAAGTCCAGCCCGCGGGACGGAGCTTATTCGACGAAAGATCGAAGATTGCACCGGAGCCTGCGCGCCAGCTTTTCCCGCCATCCACGGGATGCGCGGAGAAAAGTTCGTACAGCTTCCACGCATCGCGATCGATCACGAGCACATGCCGGTCGCCTTTCGCCTCAGGGCCGCCCTCGATGGGCGCATCCGCCGGGATCGGATACGGCCCCGGATCGCTCTCGTCCTTGTATTGAAACTGCACCGGCACGCGCGGCTGCGTGCCGCCGACGACGATGAACGGGATGCCATTCGGTGCGCCCCGGTACGTCGTGCCGAAATCGGGATGCAGAGGTTTCTCGAGCCCGATGCTTTTTAGGATCGCCGCGGAATTTGCATCCGCCGGATCACGCGAGACGTCGCGGTTCCACGGATTGTCGGCTGGGAAAATATTCTTCGCAGGGATGGTCAGATCACCGGCGAGGAGCAGCGTGCTGAATGCGAATGCGACGACAGGAAGAAGCGTAGCGATGAGACGGGAGGGACGGGACATGCGACCATGGAAGCAAGCCGCCAGCGGAACGCAGGCAAATTCTCCGCGCATTGCCGCGGATAAAATAGATCAGCACTTGGTATGATCCATTTTCCTGCTAGGAGGAGCGTCCATGCTGCACCGCCTCTCTCTCCTGGCCGCCGTCATGGTCTTCACCGGCTGCGCCACCCGCAAGCTGCCGCCCTATGAAAAGCCGATCGCGCGCACGCAATTCCAGCGCGTCCGCACGACGGCCTACACGCACACGGAGAGTGATCATTTGCAGCACGGGCGGCAGACGTGCATCGGCACCACGCTGCGCTACGACGCCGTCCACAGCGCCGCCGCGGACTGGTCGCGCTGGCCGCTCGGCACCACGTTCCGCATCCTGGACACGGGCGAGATTTGCAAAGTGGACGACATCGGCTGGGCGCTCTCGGGCCGGAACACGATCGATCTCTACAAGCCCTCGCGCGCCGCGATGAACGGCTGGGGCACGCGCACGGTGAACATCGAAATCCTCAACTGGGGCGACGACCGCGAGGCCCTTGACATCCTCCGCAAGCGCAACAAATACGCGCATGTGCAGCGGATGGTGAAAGACCTCGACAAACACGTCGCATCGAACCGGCACACTCCCCCGCCCGTCACCGTCGCCGCATCCGCAGAGCTGCCGGGAAGTGTGATGGAACCCCCAGTCACCGTGCCGAGTCCGGCGGAAGGCGGACTGCGCGTGAGAAGGGATTCCGCCGCGCGGAACTGAACGGACCACCCGGTTTAGATCGCGCATTGCCTTTGAAATACGCACGAAGTCTGAAAGCGAAACATGAAGCCCCGCCCGCCGCTCCCGCCATTCACCGAGGAAACCGCGCGCCTGAAAGTGCAGGCCGCCGAGGACGCGTGGAATTCGCGGGACCCTGAGCGCGTCTCGCTCGCCTACACGGAGGACACCGAGTGGCGCAATCGCGCGGAGTTTCTGCATGGCCGCGCCGCCGTGGTCGCATTTCTCCACCGGAAATGGCGGCATGAACACGACTACCGACTGAAGAAAACGCTGTGGGCATTCAACGGCAACCGCATCGCCGTGCGTTTCGAATATGAATACCACGACGACTCCGGCCAGTGGTATCGCGCGCACGGCAATGAGAACTGGGAGTTCGACGAACTCGGCTACATGAAGTTCCGCTACGCGAGCATCAACGAGCAGCCGATCCGGGAGTCCGACAGGACGTTCCTCTGGGACCGGGAAAAGTTGAGCCGGACTGCGCCCGTGCCGGAGCCCAAAGTCGCGGCATCGCCCCAACTTTTTTTTGAAACGATAAACGCCTTCCAAAAATCGGGCGCATTGAAGGCGGCGGTGGAACTCGGATTATTCTCCGCCGTCGGCGGCACGCCATCCACCGCGGCGGAGATCGCGGCGCGCTGCCAGTGCCCGGAGCGCGGCATCCGCATCCTCAGCGACAATCTCGCGATCCTCGGCTTCCTCACGAAGGACGGTTCACACTACGCGCTCACTCCGTCGTCCGCCGCCTTCCTCGACAGACACTCGCGCGCCTATTTTGGCGACGCAGTGAAATTTCTCCTCGCGCCGGGGCTCACGGAGGCCTTCGCCGATCTCGCATCCACGATCCGCCGTGGACGCCTCCACACCACGGAGCACGGCACCACCGCACCGGATCATCCGGCGTGGATCGAGTTCGCCCGCACGATGGGGCCGATGATGGCCCCCGCCGCGAATGGTGCCGCGGATCTCGTGCCGCTGGATCCGTCGCGCGACACTCGCGTGCTCGACATCTCGGCGAGCCACGGCGCATTCGGCATCGCCTTTGCGAAAAGAAATCCGCGCGCGCATCTCACGGCGCTCGACTGGGGCGCCGTACTCGCGATCACGGAGGAAAATGCCGCTGCGGCAGGACTCGCGAATCGCTTCAGCAAGATTGTCGGCGATGCCTTCACCGCAGAACTCGGCAGCGACTACGACGCGGTGCTCGTCCCGAATTTCCTGCACCATTTCAGCGCCGCGGAATGCACGCGCTTCCTGCGCCGCGTCCACGCTGCGCTGCGTCCGGGCGGGCGCGTGGTCATCGTCGAATTCGTGCCGGATGAGAATCGTGTCACGCCGCCACCCGCCGCGAGTTTCAGCCTCGTGATGCTCGGCACCACTCCCGAGGGCGACGCGTACACCTTCGGCGAATATCGCGGGATGCTGAACACGGCGGGTTTTCGCGAGCCACAACTGCATCCGCTCCCGCCGACGGTGCAGAGTGCGGTGATCGCCGCCGCGTCGTGAAACATGATCGCCGGTGACGGATGAAAACCAGCGCGTGAACTCAACCGCCATCCGCGCAAACTACCTGCCTGCGAGCATTGCATTCGGCTGGCTCCAGCGCACGCGCGCGAGTTGCAATTCGCCGCTGTTGCCCTTCTTCGGGCACCATGAGCCGTCGGTCACCCACGACTCGTTCGTGCTCACATTGGCGACTCCGAAATTGCCCATCATCGGCACGAGGTCCGCGGCATTCACGCCGTCGCCGGTGAGCGGCAGCACGACGCGCTCGGTCGCGCGGATGAGCCGCAGTGTCTTCACATCCACCTGCGCGACCCAGAGCGGCGCACGCCAGCGCATCACG
>JANXZI010000159.1 GCA_025355595.1 Spartobacteria bacterium | reverse complement strand
CAGATCTACACTTCCACGGATTCCGGGGCGACGTGGACGCCGCGCGACAGCGACCGGACTTGGTATGGGGTCGCTTCGTCGGCGGATGGGACGAAGCTGGTGGCGTGCGTGTATGGGGGCCGGATCTACACCAGCCTCAATACGGGCGGCACAATCGTGGGAGCCCAACTCTCTGCCCTCGAAGTGATCTACGTCGGCAACGGAAACTTCCTGCCGCTGAGTTCCACGGGCACGGTGACCTCGCAGTAATTCCACGGTCGCTCCCTTCGCCCACGCCGGTCTTCACGCTTGCCGAAACCCCTTCCTTCTTCACCCATGCGCTCTCCCTTCATCGCCCGCTCCTGCCGTGCCTCCCTGGCGGTGACGCAAACCATCCATTGCCCGCTCCGCCCGGTTTCGCTATTCTGCGCGCCATGATTACCATCCAGGAAACACTCGTGGTGGATGCACAGGGGCAGGCCATCATCACGCTGCCGCCCTCGGTGAAGCCGGGAGCGCACCGGGCGGTGCTCCAGATCGAGGATGAGGTCGCATCTTCGCCGGAGAAAAAGCGGGTGGTGCCGAAGGCCGGTTCGCTCAAGGGGATTTGGATGTCGCCGGACTTTGACGCGCCGCTGGAGGACTTCCGGGAGTATATGGAATGAAGCTGCTGCTCGATACGCACGCGCTTGCGGATGGATTCACCGTTGTCGGCAACGATGCGGCGTTCGATGCGGCGTTCGATGCCTACGGGGTGACGCGAATCTGGTGCCGCGAATCTGGTGACGCGACCACTTTCTCTCCTGCCATGAAAACACCCATCCTCCTCGCCGCGATGCTCGCACCCACGCTGTCCTGCGCCGGCCCGCGCACTTCCGCGAACTACCACGCGCCCACCGAGAGCGCCGACGCCGGCGGCCGCCGCGCCACCAGCACCAGCTACACGAGTGATGGCAGCCTCGGCGGCATCACTGGCATCGCCACCGTGGCCGCACCCGCCGGGACGGCGAAGAGCGGCTACCTCGGCCAGCTCACCGACGTGACCGGGCTCGTGCTGAACGCCAGCGCGCTGACCGTGAACGAAACCGGCACGCTCCAGCTCGCCGCCTGGCAGCTCCTCGACGACACGAGCCTGCTCGCCGTGGGCGCGAATGCCGTGACGTGGGGCGTGGTGGCCGGCCCGGTCACCGGCATCTCCGGCACCGGCCTCGCGACCGCAGGCACCGTGCCGCAGAACACCGCCGCGACCGTGCAGGGAGCCTTCGGCGGCTTCACCGGGACGCTGAACCTCACCGTGCTCGACACCATTCCCGACAACTTCGGCAGCTACGCAGGCGACGGCATCGGTGACGACTGGCAGGTGCAATACTTCGGTGCGAACAATCCGAACGCCGGCCCGAGCGTGGACTTCAGCCACACGGGACAGACGAACCTTTTCAAATACATCGCCGGCCTGAACCCGCTGGACGTGAACTCACGTTTCGTCACGACCATCGTGCCGGTGCCTGATCCGGCGCATCCGGGCCAGTTTCTTCCCGGCCAGCAGAGCGTGATCTTTAGCCCGCGCTTCAGCGACCGCATCTACACGGTGAAGTTCCGCACCGACTTGACGACCGGCACCTGGCAGCCGCTCACCGGCACGACGCAAGGCGACAACGGCACCATTCGCACCGTGACCGACACGGGCGCGGCGGGCACGCAGAAGTTCTACCGTATCGAGATCACGAAGCCGTAGCGGGAGCAGCGGTGACGAGCGCAGCCACAGCCCCGTAGCCGCGCCTCGTCAGAGCGCGGGCTGATCTCCTGGTGCGGCGCGCACTCCACGGACAGCGTCCCTGCGCTCTGACGAGACGCAGCTACGAGTTCGTGGTTGCTCGCATCGGGCTATCGGTCATCTTTGTTCGCACTTTCATGCTCCAGGATCGCTCCACAATTTCCAGCCGTCCCGAGTGGACGCCCGAGGTGCGTGCGGCGATTGATGATGCCGTGCAGCGGCTGGTCGCGGAGTTCCAGCCGGAGCAAATCTGGCTCTTCGGCTCGTATGCGTGGGGCGAGCCGACGCGCGACAGCGACCTCGATTTTTACGTCGTGGTGCCAAAAACCGACGAGCGACCGCTCGCACGAGCGCAGCGCGCTCACCGCTGTCTGGGTAGTCTTGGCATGGCAAAGGACGTCATCGTGGCGACATCGGAGGCGGCGAATCGCTTCGGGAGCCTGCGTTCCACCATGACCTACAAGATATTTCGTGAAGGGGTGAAACTCGTATGAGCGATGATCTCCGGTTGCGCACCAGAGCATGGGTGCTGAAAGCGCATAGCGATCTTCGCACCGCGAGAATCATTGCTGCCGCCAATGACCCGCCTTTCGACACAGCGATCTACCATTGCCAGCAAGCGGCAGAGAAAGCGGTGAAGGCATATCTTCATCACCAAGAAGCCTCGGTACAAAGAACCCATGACGTCGCGCGCCTGTCGCGAGAAGCGTCAGCATTTGAGCAGGGGTTCAGCAACTTCGCCGCCGACGCGCAACTCCTGACACCGCTCGTGACGTCCTTCCGCTATCCTGATGAAACCGATTGGGAGGCGGCTCCTGCACCCACGAGGACTGAATTTGACGAGGCCCTCGCCGCCGCACAGCGCATCTACGATTTCGTCCTCTCGTTGCTCCCGCCCGAGACTCATCCAAAGTAACCCATCACGCTCATGGTCCAAGACCTCGCCACCATCACCGCCTTCATTGACGGCGAAGCGCACACATTTCAGTCCGGCGACACGCTGCTCAATTTCATAGACCGCCACCGCGGTCGCGGGCATGTGCCGACGCTGTGCGATGCGCCGCAGCTCAAGCCGTATGGCGCGTGCCGCGTGTGCTCGGTGGAAATCGCGCAGAGTGCGGACGGGGCGCGGCGCGTCGTCGCGTCGTGCCACACGCCGCTCACGGCGGGGATGCACATTTTTACCGAGTCGCAGAAGGTGCGCGGGCTGCGGAAAAATATCGTCGAGCTGGTGCTCACGGATCATCCGCTCGACTGCCTGACTTGCGAAGTGAACGGCAACTGCGAGCTGCAGACCGTCGCGGCGAAAGTCGGCATCCGCAGCGTGCGCTATCCGGCGGGGGCGAATCACCTCCACCGCACGAAGGATCTCTCGCATCCCTACATGACGAGCGACCTCTCGAAGTGCATCAACTGCTCGCGCTGCGTGCGCGCGTGCGATGAAGTGCAGGGGCAGTTCGTGCTCTCGATGCACGGGCGAGGCTTCGATGCGCGCATCATCAAGGGCCTCGACACTTCGTTCGAGGATTCGCCGTGCGTCTCGTGCGGCGCGTGCTCGCAGGCGTGCCCGACCTCGGCGATTTCGGACACGTTCAAATCGAAGTCCATTGAGGCGACGAAAAGGACGCGCACGATCTGCACGTATTGCGGCGTGGGCTGCAACTTGGAGGTCGCCACGAAAGGGAACGAGATTTTGTCCATCCAGGCGCCGTTCGATGCGGAGGTGAATGCCGCGCACACGTGCTTGAAGGGCCGCTATGCGTTCAAATTTTACAACCACCCCGACCGGCTGCGGAAGCCGCTCATCCGCTATAATGGCCACTTCGTCGAGGCGACTTGGGACGAGGCTTACAGTCACATCGCGGAGAATCTGAAGCGCATCAAAGCCGAGCACGGCGGTGATGCGGTCGCGGGCATTTCGTCGGCGCGCTGCACGAATGAGGAAAATTACCTCATGCAGAAATTCATCCGCGTCGCGTTTGGCACGAACAACATTGATGCGTGCGCACGCGTCTGCCACTCGCCGACGGCGTGGGGCATGCAGAAGGCATTCGGCACCGGCGCTGCGACAAACTCGGTGATCGATCTGCAATACGCGACGTGCGTGCTCGTCATTGGCGCGAACCCGACCGAGGGCCATCCGGTGACCGGCGCAAAAATCAAGCAGCGCGCGATGAAAGGCGTGCCGCTCATCATCATCGATCCGCGCGAAATCGAGATCGTGAAGTTTGCAAAATATCATCTCCAACTGCGCCCCGGCACGAACGTCGCGCTGCTCGGCATGTTCGCATTTTACATCCTCGAAGCCGGGCTCGTGGATCGCGAGTTCATCGAGAAGCGCTGCGAAAACTGGGACGAGTTCGAGACCGGCCTGCGCTCGCTCGATCTCGACGAACTGGAACGCATCCACGGTGTGGATCGCAACCTCGTGCGCGCCGCCGCGCTCGAATACGCGAACGCGGAAAACGCGATGGCCTTCCACGGCCTCGGCGACACCGAGCACAGTCACGGCTCGAAGGCCATCATGCTCATCGCCGACCTCGCGATGATGACCGGCAACATCGGCCGCCGCGGTGTCGGCGTGAATCCGCTGCGCGGGCAAAACAACGTGCAAGGCACCGCCGACATGGG
>JANXZI010000146.1 GCA_025355595.1 Spartobacteria bacterium | reverse complement strand
TACCGCCGCGACGCCCGGCGATCTCGCGCCGCTCGTCACGCGCGCGTGCGCGCTCGACCGCCGCAAAATCCGCGACCACGCCGCCTCACGCTTCAGCCACACGAAGATGGTGGACGACAGCCTCGCGCACTACCGCGCGCTCTTGGAACTCGGAAATGCTCCAGACCGACACACGACGTAACCTCCGTCCCGCCCGCCGCGTCTCACGGCAAACCACCCGCCATGCCCTACACCGGAAACGTCCTCTTCTTCCTCGCGCTGCACGCCGCACTTTTTCTGATCCTCCTCGGCCACTGGCTCGTCGCGGGCGGCATGTTTGCTTCGACGACATCCGCCATCGTGCGGCAGTACGACGAGCGTCCCGTGCGCGCGCTGCTGCTCGGTCTGGTGACCTTTGGGCCGATCATCCTCCTCGCGCTGAACGCCGGAAAAATCCCCGGCACGCCGGTGCGCATCGCGGTGATCGCAGCCGGTGTCACCGCGTTGCTCATCGCATTCATCGGCACCGCGGGCCTCGCGCTGCGCATCGGGCGCAACTTATCCGCGAATGCCTCGCGCTGGGAGCAGTGCCTCCGCGGCGGCGTGATGCTCGGGCTCGTCTTCATCACGCCCGTGCTCGGCTGGGGCTTCCTGCTGCACGCGGGACTCGCGAGCGGCTTCGGCGCATTCCTCCTCGCGAAGCCGTGGAAAAATTCCGCAGCGGGTGAGGCGACGCCCGCGCCTGCGCTCCCGTGAAAAAATCCACGCGCCGCGAATTCATCGCCGCCAGCGCGGGTGCGGTCGCACTGAGCGCCGCGATTTTCCGCAGCACGCAAGGCTGGCTCGCGCAGATGGGGCAGGTCGCGGGCATCGGCGTCGAGCGGCCGCTCGGTCGTGTGCTCACTCCGCCGCACGCGGAGAAAATTGATCCCGTCTCGCACGCGCTGAGCCGGCTCACTTTCGGCGCAAGTCCCGGCGATTACGCATGCGTCACGACGCTGGGCGTGCAGGCGTTCATCGAGGAGCAGCTTGCGCCGGAGAAGATTGACGACTCGCTCTGCGACCGCGCGACGGCGCGCTTTGCGGACATGTGGAATGAGCCGCTCGGCGAGCAATATGACGCGGATCCCGAGGCGCTGGCACCGGTGCTGCGGCGCGTCACGCTGCTCCGCGCAGTGTACAGCGAGCGTCAGCTTTTTGAGGTGATGTGCGAATTCTGGAGCGACCACTTCAACATCGATCCCGGCAAGGGCGACTGCCGCTGGACGAAGCCCAACGACGACGCTGAGGTCATCCGCAAACACGCGCTCGGAAATTTCCACGAACTGCTCCGCGCCTCCGCGCTCAGCCCCGCGATGCTGTGGTATCTCGACGGTCGCGCCAACGTGAAGCGCACGCCCGACGAGAAGCCGAACGAAAACTACGCGCGCGAGCTGATGGAGCTGCACACGCTCGGTGTCCACGGCGGCTACTCGCAGCAGGATGTGATGGAAGTCGCGCGCTGCCTCACCGGCTGGACGATCCACGGACGGCGCGATGACGGCTTCTCAAAAAAATTGCCCACGCTGAAGAGCGATCACTTCGCCGTGTTCTTCCGCACCGAGGCGCACGACGACGGCGCGAAGCGCGTGCTCGGCCAGGAAATTCCCGCTGGCCTCGGCAAAGGCGACCTCGATCGCGTGATCGAGATTGTGTGCGGCCACGCGAGCACCGCGCAGTTCATTGCGCGAAAATTGTGTGTGCGTTTCATCGCCGACGAGTCGCCGCAGTCCGCGGTGGATGCGGTCGCATCCGCATTTTCCTCGGGCAGAGGCGACATCAAGGCGACGCTGCGTGCGCTCTTCGCGACGCCGGAATTCGCCGCGAGCACGGGCGTGAAACTCAAGCGGCCGTTCCACTTCATCGTTTCCGCACTGCGCGCGACGAATGCCTCGACGGACGCGGATCGCCCGCTGACTTCTTACCTTGAGCGCATGGGCCACATGCCATTTCGCTGGCCGACTCCGGACGGCTATCCCGCCGCCGCCGCGCACTGGCGCGCGACGCTGCTGTGGCGGTGGAATTTCGCACTCGCACTCGCGAACGATCACATCGCCGGCACGAGCATCCAGCGCGCACACTTGCAGGCGCGCATCGGCTCCGATGTCGGACTCATGGCCACGCTGCTCGGCCGCCAGCCGCGCGCGGAGGAGAGCGACGCGTGGCTGAAAAGCGGCGACGGCCTCGCGCTGCTCATCGCGTCGCCCGCATTCCAACGCTGCTGACGATGAACCCGCAGACGCACATTTCCGGCAATGGCGACGACAAGCGCACGCTCGTGGTCGTCTTCCTCCGCGGTGCCGCGGACGGCCTCACGCTCGTCGCTCCGCTCGGCGATGACAACTATCACCGCTTCCGCCCGCGCCTCGCGGTGAAGCGTGAAGACGCGGTGAAGCTCGACGGATTTTTCGGTCTGCACGCAAACCTGCGCGCGCTCGAACCCGCGTGGAAGGACGGCGAGCTGTCCATCGTCCACGGCGCGGGTGGCGAGAGCGACACGCGCTCGCACTTCGAAGCGCAGGAGCTGATGGAGCACGGGGGCCCGGCTTCCGGCGGCTGGCTCGCGCGTTTTCTCCGCACCGTGAATCCGACGCCAAATCCGCTGAGCGCCGTCGCTCTCTCGCCGACGCTGCCGGAAGTTCTCTCGGGCGCACCGGCGGCTGCGGCATTCGAGTCGCTCGCGGAATTTTCGCTGGGTACCCTGGGCCGCGGGCGCGCGAGTCGGCTGCCTGCAAATTTCTCACGCGAGCTGCGCCGGCTGTATGAACTCGAGACGGACGGCCTGCGCGACGCGGCGCGCAACACGTTCGATGCCATCGCACGCATCGAGGCAATCGATCCAAACGCGCAGCCCGGCAACGGCGCGAGCTACGACGAGCGCGATTCCTTTTCGCACGGCCTGCGGCAGGTCGCGCAGCTCATCAAGGCCGATGTGGGGCTCGACGCCGCGAGCGTGGACCTCGGCGGATGGGATTCACATTTTGTCCAGAAAACGCAAGTCGAACCGCTCATGCTGCGGCTCGCGAATGGCCTCGCGGCATTCCGCCAGGATCTCGGCGCGCGCATGGCGACGACGACGGTCGTGGTGATGACGGAATTCGGTCGTCGCGTCGCGGAAAACTCCGCGTTCGGCACGGATCACGGGCGCGGCAGCGCGATGTTCGTGCTCGGCGGCGGCGTGAAGGGCGGGCGCATTTTTGGCGGCCTGCAGCCGGGTGGCCCGTGGCCCGGCCTGAAGTCCGAGATGCTCGAAGGCCCGGGCGATCTGCCGGTCTGGAACAACTATCGCAACGTGCTCGCGCCCGTGCTCACGCGCCACGGTGCCCCCGCGGACATGGCGCGCATTTTCCCCGACTACGATCTGAAGCCGCTGCCGCTCTACTCGTAGCCGACGACGGCGGGAGGCGGGCATTGGGAGCGCATGGGCAATCGGTTGAAAATCGGATCATCAAAGTCATACCCCCTCGTGAAATTAGCCTGAGAGATGGGCAACGAGTGGTGGATTTCCGGGTAGCGCGGGCGTCCCGCCTGCGGTGCTGCGCGTCCCGCGCAGCACCCGGCGAACGCAGATGGCGAGCCATCGCGGATGGGATCTCTTTCGTACGCCCGAGGGTTCAGGCGAGACGCCCGAACCGGCAGGCGGGACGCCCGCGCTACCCGAGGCATGACATGCCGCTCTCAGTCCGCTTATTGGTGCGAGATGGTATCACTGGTCATCCTGAGCGCAGCGAAGGATCCCGTGAGTCTCAAATGGGACATCCGGCGTGAATCTGACGGGATTCTTCGCTACGCGCGGACTGACCGCGATTTTTCCAGATCGATCAAGGAGCGATATTTTCACGCAGGCGGAGATCAGCCCGCCTCTTTCCCTCGGTGGCTACTCCTTGATGATGCCCTTCTCGATCAACTTGTGCAGCTTCGGCGCGATGACGGCGGCGCAGTACGGGTTCCTGTTCTTGTTCAGATTGAAATAATTCTGGTGGTAGTCCTCCGCGGCGTAGAATTCCTTCAGCGGCGAAATCTCGGTGACGATGGTCGCGCCCCATTCCTTTTTCGCGCGCTCCTTCGCGGCGTCCGCGGCCTTTTTCTGTTCGTCGTTTGCGTAAAAAATCACCGAGCGGTACTGCGGTCCGTGGTCGGCCCCCTGCTGATTCGGCGTGGTCGGATCGTGCGCGGCAAAGAAGACGTCGAGCAGCGTGTCGAGCTTCAGCACGGCGGGATCAAATTCCACGAGCGCGACCTCGGCGTGTCCGGTCAGCTTTGAGCAGACCTGCTCGTAGGTTGGCTTCGGCACATGTCCGCCGGAGTAGCCGGAGACGACTTTTTTCACTCCGCCGACGCGCTGAAGGACTGCTTCGACGCACCAAAAGCACCCGCCTCCGACGACGATCTTTTGAGTGGCTGCAGGTTTGGTAGTGCTCACGGCTTCGGCGGATTTGAGGTTGGGTGTCGCGATGAAAATCGCGGCGAGTGCGAGGAGGATGGGACGGATCATGGAGTCAAGACTAGCGCGGAATTTTCCCAACGCAAAGTGGAGGATGAAAAACGTGCAGGGCGAGCGTACCGGGAATCACGAGAGAAACCGCCATGCGGCAGGCCGCTGCGCGGGGCTAAACGTCGAACATTTAACGTCCAACTTCTAACGCCAAACACCGGAATTCGATTCCACAACGCGAATTATTGTAAACGCTGAGAGTTAGGAGTTCGGCATTAAATGTTAGACGTTAAGCCCGCCGCAGGCGCCTCCCGGCGTGCGGGAGATTTCGCCCTGCATCAGTGGACGGTTAACACGATCACCATGAAAAACGCGAGACTCGGACAAGCGTACAGGGAAAACCCGCGCTGTGCGCACGTTGGGGGTCGCACAGCGCGGGTCTCTCGAGGGAATCCTTGTGGGGGGATTCCAGGGTAAGTCGTTTAGCGCTTGCTGAACTGGAAGCGCTTGCGGGCTCCGGGCTGGCCGGGCTTTTTGCGTTCCTTCATGCGCGGGTCGCGCGTGAGCAGGCCCTCGGCCTTCAGCGCACCGCGGAGTTCGGCACTGATCTGGAGCAGCGCGCGGGCGATGCCGAGGCTGACTGCGCCGGCCTGTCCGCCGACTCCGCCGCCCTGGGCGTTTGCGGAAATGTCGTAGGTGTTGCGGCTCTTCGCGACTTCGAGCGGCTTGAGCACCATGCCCTGAAAGGAGGTGACCGGAAAGTAGTCGTCGTACGGGCGGCCGTTGATGACGATTTTTCCCGTGCCGGGCGTGAGGCGCACGCGGGCGGTTGCAGTCTTGCGGCGCCCGATGGCGGAAATGATGGCTTCGGTGGACATGGGTAAATCTTTTGCTTAGGAAACTTTGCCAACGTTCACCGGCTGCTGTGCTTCGTGCGGGTGCTTCGCACCGGCATACACCTTGAGCTTCGTGATCTGCCCGCGACCGAGGCGCGTGTGCGGGATCATTCCCTTGATGGCATTCGAGATGAGCAGTTCGGGACGGCGGGCGCGGCGGTTGCCCAGCGTCTCGCTCTTGTGGCCGCCGACGTAGCCGGAGAAGCTCATGTATTCCTTCGCGGTTTCCTTCTTGCCGGTCACGCGCACCTTGTCGGCATTCACGACGATGACGAAGTCGCCGGCGTCCATGTGCGGGGTGAAGATGGCCTTTTCTTTTCCACGGAGGATGTTGGCGGCACGGGCGGCGACGCGGCCGAGCACTTGGTCGGCTGCATCAATGATCCACCAGCGGCGCTGGACTTCGTTTGCTTTTGCGGAGAGTGTCCTCATAGGTTGAAAAAGGGGCGGGAAACTAGGAAGTTGAGCCGGGAGTGTCAACGCCTATTTCGGGTGTTGCGCGAGAAATCTCGCGGGCCCTTGTTTCTTACTCTTTGTCTTGCTGGTGCGCTCTTCCCGAATCGAACACGAGCACGAGGACGACAAAGAGGTAAGATGACATGCATTGCGCCACCGCGGTGTGTGTGCCACCACTCGTGTGCCCCATTTTTTACATGAACATCTTCCACCTCGCCGCACTCGCAGCCACCGTCACCCTCACCGCTTCGCTCATCGCGGAGGAGCCGAAGCTGCGGACGATTCCCATCAAGGACATCGACGGGAAGGAAACTTCGCTGAAGGCATTCGCGGGCAAAGTCGTGCTCGCTGTGAATGTCGCCAGCCAGTGCGGGAACACGCCGCAATACTCCGGGCTGCAGGCGCTCCACGACAGGCTGAAGGACAAGGGCCTCGTGGTCGTCGGCTTTCCCTGCAATGACTTTGGCGCGCAGGAGCCAGGCACGAACGCGGAGATCAAGTCGTTCTGCACGTCGAACTACAGCGTCACTTTTCCCATGATGGACAAGATCCACGTGAAGGGACTCGAGCAGCATGCGCTGTTCAAGGAACTCACCGGTGCAGGCGCGGCGTTTCCCGGAAATGTGAAGTGGAACTTTGGGAAGTTTTTGATCGGGCGCGATGGAAAAGTGATCGCGCGTTTCGAGCCGGACGTGGAACCGGGTGACTCGGAAATCGTGAAGGCCATCGAGGACGCACTCGCGAAAAAATAGCCGCGCGTTTTTTGCCGGTAAACCTCGCTTCCGAAGAGGGAAAACCACGAATGGACACGAATCGGCACGAATGGCGGAAAGTGCCAGTGGCATTTCCAAGTGGGGCGGCCCCGCGCCCCCATTTCCTACTCGTGCCTGTTCGTGTCCATTCGTGGTTACCACCACGGCGGATTTTTTTCCAATGAGCCTCGCGGAAAGGCAGAGCCAGATTATCGCGAAACTCACGCTGATCGAGGACGCGCACGAGCGGCTCGCTGCGCTGATGTCGCGCGCAAAAAAAATACCCGCGCCCGATGCGGCGCAGCTCACCGAGGAAAACCGGTTGCAAGGCTGCCAGTCGCGCGTGTGGCTTACCGGTGAATTTGCGGACGGCGCGTGCCGCTGGCGCATGGAATCCGAGGCGCCGATGGTGAAGGGGCTCGTGGGCCTGCTGTGCGAACTTTTCGAGGGCGCGCAGCCGGAGGAAGTCATCGCATTCGAGCCCACGCTCATCGAGGACCTCGGCATCGCGCGGATGATTTCCGGCACGCGCCTCGCGGGCCTCGCCTCCGTGCGGATGCGGATGCGGCAGATCGCGGCGGCATTCGCAGCGAGCGAACAACGATGATTATGCCACTGCTCGACGCGCACAATCATCTCCACGACGCGCGCCTGCTGCCGTGGCGCGGCGAATTCCTCGCCGGGCTTCCCGCGCTCGGCGTGCGCCGCGCAGTCGCGAACGGCACCCGCGAAGACGACTGGCCGGCGGTCGCCGCGCTCGCGGCGCAGGTGCCGTGGGTGCTGCCGTCGTTCGGACTTCACCCGTGGCATGTGAATGAACGCAGCGCAGCCTGGCTCGAAAAACTGATCCAGTTTCTCGACGCGCATCCCGGCGCGGGCGTCGGCGAGATCGGTCTCGACCGCTGGATCGAAGGACACGATCCTGCCGCGCAGGCCGAGTGCTTCCGCGCCCAGCTCTCCATCGCCGCCGAGCGGAATCTCCCCGCGACGATCCACTGCATCCAGGCATGGGGCGCGGTGTGGGACATCCTCCGCGAATGCGCCGTGCCTGCGCGCGGCTTCCTGCTGCACGCGTATGGCGGACCGGCGGAAATGGTCGCGGGCTTCGTCGCTCGCGGCGCGTATTTTTCCTTCTCGCCATATTTTCTCCACGAGCGGAAATCCGCGCAGCGCGAAATCTTCCGCATGCTCCCAGTGGATCGCATTCTCATCGAGACCGACGCTCCCGATCTCGCGCCGCCGCCGGGGCAAAACCCGCATCCGCTCGCCGGTGGGGACGGCAGGGCGCTGAACCATCCCGCGAACATCGTCCTCGCGTACGACACACTCGCGAAGATCCGCAGCGTGACTCGCGAGGAGCTTGCAGCGGTCGTGGAGAAAAATTTCGCGCGATTTTTTCTCGCGGAGAAAGAGTGCCCTCCGCCCTCGGTCGGCGGCGGCTGAAGTTTCGGCAGTGCCCCATTAAGCGTTGAGCGTTGAGCGTTGAACGTTTGACGGTGATCCCGCCGAAGGCGCGGCCCGACCGGGACACCGGTTCAGAAACCGATCCGTCCGCTGCGCGGAGATCAACGCCTAACTTTTAACGTTCAACTTTGAACCTCAAACCAGGACGCCGCGGAGGCTTCAGCCGCCTTGCCAACGCCCGGCCCGCGCGCTACGCCCCTCGCCTCGCGATGCAGATGACTTTCCCTCCCTCCGAATACCTCGACCTCAGCCACACCGAGCACCGGATGCTTTTCGATAATGCCGTGAACGCGTGGGACGCGCTGCGGCAGATCCCGAGCTACCTCCAGTTCCGCCTGAAGCCGCAGATCGTCGCGAAGCTCATCGGCAAGCCGTTTGTGAGCAATGCGGTCTTCGTCGGCGCAGGCACCGTCATCGAGCACGGCGCGATGATCAAAGGGCCAGCGTGGATCGGCGAGAATTGCGAGATCCGCAACGGTGCCTACATCCGCGAAAATGTGATCATCGGCAGCGGCTGCGTGATCGGCAACTCGTGCGAGTTGAAGAACTGCATCATCTTCGACGACGCGCAGGTGCCGCATTTCAACTACGTCGGCGACTCGATCCTCGGCCACAAGGCGCACCTCGGCGCAGGCGTGATCCTCAGCAATGTGCGGCTCGATCGCGGGGAGATCACCGTGGCCACGGAAGGCGGCATCATTCCGACGGGGCTGAAAAAATTCGGCGCAATCATCGGCGACCGCGCGGAGATCGGCTGCAATGCCGTGCTGAATCCCGGCTCCCTCATCGGGCGCGACGCGATTATTTATCCTGGCGTGCAGTGGCGGGGCGTGTGCCCGGCGAACAGCATTGCGAAGGTGCGTGCGGAATTTGAAATCCTCCCGCGCCGCGCGTCGGCGCGCTGAAAATTTTTCCGCCGTTTCGCCGAAAAAACGGCGTGGAGAGTTGAGTGATGGTGGCCCGTCCCTTGCGATGCTCGTGTGTTTCACCCGGCAGATGAATGCTTCTTTCCACACAGGCCCCTGATTTTCGTCCTCTCAACGCTCAACCGAAATCTCTCAACTTCGTCTGCAGGCTCAGAGCAGCAGCCGCTCGGCGCAGCAGATCGCTTCCTTCAGCCAGTCCTGCTTGTGCTCCGGCGGCGGCGACCAGCTCGGCGACCAGCCCAGCCACTGGACTGCCTGGTGAAGCCGACAGTAATCCAGATCGGCCATGAAGACTGGCACATCCCATTTTGCCGTCACGTCTCGCGGCAACCCATCGTAGTATGCCATCGCGATCGCATCCTTCATGTCGGGCGGCCATCCGCCGCTCGTCAGCCCCGCCAGATCCACCAGTCCCGGGCCCACAGCCGCCATTTCCCAATCCACCGGGCACACGCGCGGGCTGCGCGGTGTCGGATTGATCATCACATTGGACGCAAAAAATTCCCCATGGATCACGGTCACGGGCATGGTGAGCAATCGCTCCACCACGCGCCCGTAAACACTGCCCAGCCATGCAATCGCCGCGGCGGATTTGCGCGCCGCACTTTTGTCGCCCTGGCTGACGAACGCCACCGCGCGCTTGATCCAGCGCTGGTAAAATTCACGATCGTATTTGATTAGGTGTGCGATGTGTGCGGACTCGATCACCTCGGTCTCGCGAACCAGGAAGTGGTGCATCCCCGCGAGCCAGCGGGCGACATTTTCCCAGTGGTGCAGTTCGCCCATCTGCCAGAGGAGGACGGGCGGCACCCGCTCGAGAAAAAGCCAATAGCGGTCGATGTCCCGGTCCACATGCGCGCCGAAGCAGGTCGCGGTGCCGAGATTGTGCAGCACGAGAATCCGCCGGTACGTGTCGATCTCCCGCATCGGATCGTAGAAAAACCACGGCTTCACGCTCCCGGAGCCCTGCAGCAGCGCTCCGCGGCTGAGGTCCTTGAAGATCAGCGCGAGGACGGTCCCGTCGCACAGGGTCACATCCAGTTCTTCGATGATGAAGCTCGAACAGTATTCCGAGACGCGGCGGTCGAGTTTTACGATTTTCAACTCCCGTCCAAAATAATGGCTGAGCTGATCCGTCAGTTCGCGATGGAGTTCATCGCGATCCACAAGCGTCTCAATTTCCAGCCGCTCGCCTCTCATGCGCCGAATCCGATCTGCCCGAGCAGGCGCGTGAGGACTTTGTCCGAGTCCAGATTTTCGACCGCGATCTCGCGCGCGGCCCGCGCGTGGCGCAGGTAGTCGCGCCGCAGTTCATCGAGGGCGCCGAGGATGTGATCCATCGTCTCAAATGCGAAGAGCCCGCTGCCGGTCGGCAGGAATTCCTCGAAGCCCGTCTTCTGCGCGAGCACCGGCCGGCCGCTCGCCAGGTAGCATCCGCTGCGGTCGCTGAACCACCCGCAGCACGACGCCACGTAGCCGCTCTTCGCGATTCCGAATTCCGCCTTCGACTGCTGGATGAAGCGCCGGTAGCTCGTGGGCGACGAGGCGACCCGGCTCGGATCCTGAATCTTCCAGCCGTTCTCCGAGAGCGCCGCGATGTCGCTCTCCTCGCCGGGATGGATGGAGAGTGCCGGCGCGAGGCGCTCCTTGGTCAGCCGCGGCAGCGCGAAAAATGGACGCAGCGAGTGCGCCTTTTGCCCGTAGTGCCGCCCGTCGAATTCCACCGAGCCATAGCCGCGCCAGTTGCCGATCGTCGTCAGTTCCGCACTTTCGCGCGGTTCCACAAACGGCCACTCGTCGAGCACCACGGGTTGCTGCGTCTTCTGCCAATTCAGCCCGCACGTCGGCACCGGGCAGTCGTTCAGCCCCACGCGCTGGCCGATGGTGACGAAATCCGTGTGCGCCGCGAAACGCATGTCGATCCCATACGCGTGGTGCCACACTTGGATGAATGCCGGATCGAGATCGAGATACACGCGGCGCGGGATCGCCTCGAGCAGCGCGCGGTCGGTGAGCATGCCGGAGACATTGATGAGCACGTCGGCACCCTTCGCGAAGCGCAGGATATCGTCATACGCGACCCCGACGGTGTCTTTTCCACCCTCGATCAGCAGCGCGGAAGTGCGCTCGATGCCAAACTGCCGGGTGACCTCGCGAAAGTAGGCGACATTTTCCGAAGCCGGCAGCGGGACGTTCGGCGGTCGCTGCGCGGAGGCCTTCATCGGCTCGACGAACATCACCTCGTGGCCGAGTTTTTTCAGGCCGACGACGTATTGCAGGACCGCCCACGTCGCGCCGCCATGGTATGGATCCGAGGCAATCATGCCGCTGAACATGATGCGGAGCGGAGCGTTGCCGGACTGCCGGGGGGAAGCCCTCAGCTCCGACATGGAATTCCTCTGTTCATAGGGGCTGCGTTTTTAGCAAATACTACGCCTGGCACAACTGTCATCCTGTTAAAACACCTTTACCTCCTGGGCCGGGCCGGCTCAGGGCACCCTGTAGTCCAGCGGGATGGACTCCGCGTGGAAGTCGAAGAAGAGCGCATTGCGCTGCTCGCCATGCACGGGCTTTTTCGCGATACCACCCGGAACTTTCGGCACCGGGTTCAGCGCATCGAGATCCTGCAGCGCCCACACGCGCGAGAGGGGAAGGTCCGTGAATTGCAGCAGGCGCTTCGGCACGGCGGGATCGTTGATGTCGTTGGCCGCGTCGCTATCGTCGTCGAGATCGGCATCGCCCCAGGGATTGACGGACACGCCATTGAGCATCACTGCGACATTCATGATGAAGGACTGATCCTGCCGGTACGGAGCGCCGCGCTGCCACGACGGGCACACGAGGAGATCCATCTTTTGCTTTTCCGAAATCGCCGTCGCCCCGAGGTACGGCGCGAGGATGGTGCCGATCGCGCCGGTGTCGCGGTCGTCGTACCAGCAGCTCTGCCAAGTCCACAGCGGGCCCGGCAATACTCCCTCGTGATCGGCCATGTGAGTGCCGATGGCCGAGCCCACGGTGCGCATGTTCGTGAGGCACTTCGTCCGGTCGGTGCTCTTCCGGACCGTGCCGCTCACGGCCATCGTGAGCCCTGCAAGGATGGCGATGATCGAGATCACCACGAGCAACTCGATCAGCGTGAAGGCTTTTCTCCTAGCGGATGGCTGGCGGTTTGTGCGAGGCATGGGAAATTGGAACCATGTCTAGCATCTCTTCGCCCAGTTGCAAAGGAGTGACCTCCGGCGAAACGGCGCGGCTGCGGCCCGGCATCACCCTCTGGCTCTGCGCCGCGCTGCTCGTCGGGCTGCACCTGCTGCTGCCCTTCACCGCCGCGCCGCTCTCGCAGTCGGAGCCGAGCTTCGCGGGCGAGGTCTTCCCGTGGCTCTCCGTGCCGACAAAAGACTCGCTCCAAGCGCACCAGACCGCCACGGGCGCATTCAGCGCGGCCATGCCATTCGTGCTCGTCTGTGCGGCGCTCTTCGCCGTGTACGCGACGATATTTCGGTCGCTACGTGGCGTGCAGTCGCTCGCGGTGCAGCGCATGGTTTTCGTCGCCGGCGCGGCTGCGATGCTCACCTACATCGTGTCGCCGGTCATGTTTTCCACGGACATCTTTGCCTACGCGATGTACGGCCGGGCGGCGTCCGTGTACGGTGGGAATCCGTACGCCGCGACGATGCCCTTTCCCGACACCGATCCGTTCTTCGTGCAGTACGGGATCGAATACATCCCCTCATGGTACGGCCCGATCTGGACCTTCATCTCGGAAGGCGCGACGTGGTGTACCGGCGAACGCCTCGGCGTGACGGTGCTCGTCTTCCGCCTCATCGCGATCGGGTGCGCCCTCGTCACGTCCGCATTCATCTGGGGCAGCCTGCGGAAATATTCGCCGGAGAACGCCACGCGCGGCCTCGTGCTTTTCATGTGGAATCCACTGCTCGTCATGGAGACCGGTCTGAGCGGGCACAACGACTCCGTGATGCTCGCCCTCGTCGCCTCCGGCGTGTGGCTGCACCTGCGCGGGCACAAGGCGTGCGCGGTCGTCGCGCTCACGCTCTCGGCGCTCGTGAAATTTCTCACCGGCATGCTCGTGCCGCTCTACATCCTGCTCGTGCTCCGCGAGGCGAAGACATGGCGCGAACGCATCCGCTTCGTCCTCCGCAGCACGATCCCCGCGGGTGCCGTGGCGTTCGCGCTGTTCCATTTTGCAAAGGCGGACACCGACGTGCCCGTCGCGCACTCGGCGACGGCTCCCGATTTTTACATGAACAACTTTCACGAGCTCATTTTCAAGCGCCTCCGCATCGCCGTCGGCGAGGAGCCCGAGTCGGCGGAGGTCGGCGTGTTCTTCTACCCGTACTGGGTGCAACTCCACGAGCCCACGGCACTGCACAGCGCGAGGTCCGCGTCCTCGCCCGTGCTGCGCCGGGTGGAAAAGGACGATCGTCTGCTGCTCATCGCCCCGGATCGCACCGCCTGGCCGCGCGCGTACGATCCAGTCTCGCGGCGGAAAGGAAATTTCATCAGCGACCAGTACGACGAGACGAAGCGCCCCGCATCCGCGGACAGCGACGTCACCGCGCGCGAACTTGAGAAGCCCGTGCTCGAACAGCAGACCGTGCTGCGCGCCAACCGCATCCTCCGCATCGTGACATGGCTCGGCTTCGCGGCATTTGGCCTCTTCGCCGCTTGGCGCACGCGCAGCTTCGCCGAGTTCCTCGTCTGGTCCGGCGCATCGCTGCTCGGGTCGTACTATTTCATCATCACGGAAATCTGGCCGTGGTATGTGAACTGGGCACTCGCCCTCGGCGCGCTCGCGCCGGGCCGCCTGCCCGCGCGCCTCGCGATGATGCTCTCCGCAGGCGTCCTCACGCTCTACATCACGCTCGGCTTTGCGGGCACGCGGCTCGCGTGGGCATTCCCGTATCGCGGCGCGCTGGCATTTGTGCTGCCATTGCTGATCTTCACCGCGCTATGGTTCCTCCGCTGGCGAGAGCCCGCTCCCCATGCCCGCACCACCTGACTTCTTCAAAAACAAGCGCGTCCTGATCACGGGTGGCATCGGCTTCATCGGCTCGACCCTCGCGCGCACGCTCGTGGAAAATGGCGCGCACGTCGTGCTCGTGGACAGCCTCATCCCGGAATACGGCGGCAATCTTTTCAACATCGCGGACATCGCCGATCGCGTGAAGGCGAACATCTCCGACGTGCGCGACCGCTTCAGCATGAAGTACCTCGTGCAGGGGCAGGACTTCATCTTCAACCTCGCCGGGCAGACCAGCCACCTCGACTCGATGGAAAATCCCGAGATGGATCTCGCGATCAACTGCACCGCGCAGCTCTCCATTTTGGAAACTTGCCGCCATCACAATCCCGGCGTGAAGATCGTCTTCGCGAGCACGCGGCAGATCTACGGCAAGCCGCGCGCGCTGCCCGTGGACGAGGATCATCCGTTGAATCCCGTGGACGTGAACGGCATCAACAAGATGGCCGCGGAATTTTACCACACGCTCTACAACAACGTGTACGGCCTGCGCTCCTGCGTGCTGCGGCTCACGAATACGATCGGCCCGCGGATGCGTGTGCGCGACGCGCGGCAGACCTTCGTCGGCGTGTGGATCCGGCAGCTCCTCGAAGGCCGCCCCATCGAGGTGTGGGAAGGCCAGCAGCTCCGCGACTTCACGTACGTGGACGACGTCGTGGAGGCGATGCTCGACGTCGCCGCATCCGATGCGGGCAACGGCCAGGTCTTCAATCTCGGCGGCCCGCCGCCGATCAGCCTGCGCGATCTCGCCGCGCTCATGATCGAGTTGAATGGCGCGGGCGAGTTTAGCGTCCGCACATTTCCGTCCGAACGGAAGCGGATCGACATCGGCGACTACTACAGCGACTTCTCGCGCATCCGCACCGCACTCGGCTGGGAGCCGCGCACCTCGCTGCGCGACGCGCTCGCACGGACGCTCGACTTTTACCGCGCGAATCTCGCGCACTACGTCTGATGGCATACGAGTTCCCATTCCAGCCCATCGCCGAATATCACGCGTACAAGGCGGCGATTGACGTTGCGGTCGCGCGCGTCTTCGAGAGCGGGCACTACATCCTCGGCCCCGAGTGCGCGGAGTTTGAAAAGGAATTCGCCGCGTGGATCGGCGCGGGAAATTGC
>JANXZI010000355.1 GCA_025355595.1 Spartobacteria bacterium | reverse complement strand
AGCCTATTCGAATTTCAAGACCGGCGCAATCGACCACTCCTCCATCGTGTGACGAATTCCTCCGTGCCCGAGACCGCGAGGCGCCTCCAAAATTCTCCGTCGACAAAACCCCAAACTCTTTTTCCATTGATCTCCCGCTTGGTGCGGCACATCGGCACTACCGCAAACGTGCCGGGTGTCCAACGCGCGCAGACCGCAACATCGAGCAAGATCGCCGCGTTCTTGAATAGCGGTTCGCTGTCGGCTTCGACGTTTTTGGGGTGAATGGACTCACTAAATGGCCTCACAGCATTGGCTCTAAAACTGGCCATCACCCAAAAACCCTTTACTAGCCTTGATTCAAGGGGTCGGGCCGGCGGGATTTGAACCCTCAACTTCTTGAACCCCATACCGAGGCTCGGGCGAACAACTGTGGCAAAATTCCTACCAAAACCGTGGTAGGAATTGGCGGTTTATGGCATCATTTTGCGGATTGAAGAGGTAGCGATTCGGAGTGTCTGATCGCCCGCAAACCTAGTGTTGGAGCCAATTGGCGGGCACTGCCCGCCAAAATGCCGGTTCCACTCATGGGGTTTCGAGTCCCCTCCTCGGCACTGCCCGGGTTCGCTTTCACGCTGCCCTGCAAAACGCGGCTTGCACTCCGGCGGGCGGGCGCGGACACCGCTGCGGACTTTCCCGATGAAAAAATCCCCGCTCATCCTCGCCGCGCTTGTGTCCATTTTTTCCGCCACGGCGCGTGGTGCGGATGCCGCGCCGCCGGCGGGTGCATTCGATCTGCGGCAGTGGAAGCTGCAGATCCCAGGCCCGCTCGAAATCAAGCAGCTCGCGGGATATTCCTCGGCGTATTTTTTCCTGAACAAAAACCGCGAGATGGTCTTTCACCTCGACGCCGCGGAGCAGGGGACGACACCAAACACAAAGTACGTCCGCTCCGAATTGCGCCACCTCCCGAACTGGCACATCACCGAGCCGCGCAGCCTTTCCGCCGAGGTGCGCGCCGTCGCGCATCTCGACCCCGACAAAGTCACCGTGCTGCAAATCCACGGCATCCAGGAGGACGGCGGCGACGCCCCGCCGCTGCTGCGAATCGCGCTGAACCGCGGCGACCTCTACGCTATGATCAAGCCGGATAATGAGGGCGAGCGCACCGATTCCATCCTGCTGAAAAAGGGCGTCGGCGCGAATTGGTTCAAGGTCGAGATCGCCGTGAAGAACCGCTCACTCATCATCTCCGTGGACGGCCAGCAGAAGCTCACGCACAGCCTCGCGTACTGGAAATATCCGAACTACTTCAAGGCTGGCTGCTACCCGCAGGCGACGAAAGGCACCGCCGACATTTTTTTCCGCAAGCTGACCGTGAAATAAGTGGTCCGCTGGGAGCGGCGGCTTCCAAATCGCCGCAGTCGTTCCTCGTGCCCGGTCATTCCGAATTCGACAATCTCCCTCTCCGGGCTACCTATCCCGCCTTCATGGCTACCGCCGCACACAAACGCATCGTCTTGAAATTCGGCTCCGGCATCCTGGCCACGCCGCGCGGGACCAATCTTGATCGGCGCCAGTTTGCGCGGCTCGCGAAGGAAGTCGCCGTGCTCGTAAGCTGCGGGCACGAGGTCATCATCGTCTCCAGCGGCGCAGTCGCCGCGGGCCTCGGCGCGCTCGGGCTGAAGGATCGCCCCGAGGAGCTCGCATCGCGCCAGGCGTGCGCGGCGGTCGGGCAAGGCCGGCTCATGTCCACCTACACCGACCATTTTGCGAAGCACGAAATCACCGTCGCGCAGCTCCTCCTCACGCATCGCGACATGGACAGCCGCACGTCCTACGCAAACATCCGCAACACCGTCGCGCGGCTGCTCGCAAATCGCGTCGTGCCCATCGTGAACGAGAACGACACCGTCGCCGTCGAGGAGCTGAAGTTCGGCGACAATGACTCGCTCAGCGCCGCCGTCGCGATCCTCGCAAATGCCAACCTGCTCAT
Source organism: Spartobacteria bacterium (assembly GCA_025355595.1). Lineage (GTDB taxonomy): Bacteria > Verrucomicrobiota > Verrucomicrobiia > Chthoniobacterales > Chthoniobacteraceae > SXWH01. Next base: position 2,639 of record JANXZI010000355.1, on the reverse strand, counting down.
CCTCCTCACCAGCGTGGACGGCCTGCTCGACGCGAAGGGGCGCACGATCCCGCGCGTGGACGATCTGGATTCGGTCACGAAATTCGTCCGGCAGGAAAAAGGACGCCTCAGTGTTGGCGGAATGTCCACGAAACTCCAGGCCGTGCGCGCCGCAGTGAGCGCGGGCATCCCGACAGTTGTGGCGAGCGGACGGAAAGCGGGGCAGATCATCCACGCCGCATCGGGCAAGCCCGCGGGGACCTACTTCCCGCCGCCCGTCCCGCTGAATGCACAGTGAACCCGCTGCCTCCTTCTTAATTTTATTCTTAATCCCGCTCCATCAGGACGCGCCCCATTTTGAAGTTAGAAGTTAGACGTTCAATGTTAGAAGTTGAGCCTGCCGCAGGCACCTCTCAAAAGTGTGGAAGGTTTCTGCAACCGACGGTTCCGCTGCGCGAGGCTTCAACGTCTAACATCTAATATTTAACGCCTAACTCCTCAAGAAATCACCTTCCTCTGCGCGGCTTCCCGGGGGGATTAAGATTAAGATTAGGATTAAGAATATGACTCCGCCACCGCGCGCACACTTCACTCCAAGCCACCACGCACACTCCTGATGACTCTCAGCGAACAGATCCTCGACTACGGCCGCCGCGCCCGTGCCGCTGCGCGTGCGCTCCGCCTTTGCACCACCGAGCAGAAAAACGCCGGCATCCGCGCGATGGCCGATGAACTCCTCGCCGCCGAATCCGCCATCCTCGCCGCAAATTCGCAGGACCTCGAAAAGGCAAAAGCCAGCGGCCTCTCCGGTGCCATGCTCGAACGCCTCAAGCTCGACCCGAAGCGTCTCGCCGCCATGGCCGACGGCGTCCGCCAGGTCGCCGATCTTCCCGACCCTGTCGGCGAAATCCTCAAGGACTGGACGCGCCCCGATGGACTCAACATTCAAAAGAAGCGCGTCCCCATCGGCGTCATCGGCATCATCTACGAGTCGCGCCCGAACGTCACCAGCGACGCCGCCGTCCTCTGCCTGAAGACCGGCAACGCCACCATCCTCCGCGGCGGCAGCGAGAGCATCGCCTCGAACATCGCCATCGCCGCCGCCCTCAGCCGCGGCTGCGCGCGCGCCGGCCTTCCCGCGGATGCCATCCTCCTCATCCCCGTCACCGACCGCGAAGCCGTGCGCCTCCTCTGCGCCATGGATCAGTTCCTCGACTGCATCATCCCGCGCGGCGGCAAGGGCCTCATCGAGACCGTCGTCGAGCACGCCCGCATGCCCGTCATCAAGCACTACGACGGCATCTGCGCCATGTATGTGGACCAAGCCGCCGACCCCGCCATGGCCGAGTCGCTCATCCTCAACGCCAAAGTGCAGCGCCCCGGCGTCTGCAACGCCATCGAAACGGTCCTCGTCCATTCCGCATTTTTGGAAAAGTTCGCCGCCACCATAGGCCGCGCCCTCTTGGAAAATGGAGTGCAACTCCGCTGCGACGAACACTCTTTCTCTCAACTCTCAACGCTCAACTCTCAACTAGTCGTCCGCGCGAAGCAGGACGACTACCGTACCGAATTCCTCGACCTCATCCTCGCCGTCAAAGTCGTGGACTCCCTCGACGAAGCCATCGCGCACATCGAAGCCCACGGCTCGCATCACAGCGACTGCATCATCACCGCCGACGAAGCCGCCGCGTCCCACTTCCTCGCCGAAGTGGACAGCGCCACCGTCTATTGGAACGCCAGCACGCGCTTCACCGACGGCGGCGAATTCGGCTTCGGCGCGGAAATCGGCATCTCCACCGACAAACTCCATGCCCGCGGCCCCATGGCCCTCGAGGAACTCACCACCTACAAATACCTCCTCCGCGGCAATGGTCAGATCCGCGGGTGAAAATCAATCTCGCCCCGATCCGTGAGCGAGGACAATCTCAGGTAGTGGGCTACTTTGAAAATTGTTTCGGGGAATCAATCGCTGCAACGAATCGGGCTTTTGCGAGGTTCGTGCGCCCGCTCAACGACGGGCGCTTGCACGCAAATCGAAAGCAACCTCTCGCCCGCTCGTTGAGCTTTTTATTCTACGGCACCCGTCAAGCTGAAACAAGCTCAGAGTCGAGCAGGCCGACAAGCTCTTCCAAACTCCAAACGTGATCGGAGACTCCGGCCTCCATCGCGGGTGTGCAACGGAGCGTCTGATGAATCCGGCAAAAGTTGTAGTTCATGTAGTGCAGCGCCAGCATGTGCTCATGGTTCTCAACCTTTTTCGAGAAGCCGTTTGAGAGGCGGGCAAAGCGTTTCATGCTCATGCGCATCGTGAGGTTCTGGCGCTCTACAAACGACGTGGAGACGTGCTTAAACTCAGGATTGCCAGTCACGATCCCCTTGCGTGCGCCCATGCATTGCGCGGGGCTGTAGCGCACCTCCGCGCCCTCTGGCGCATTGCCGTAGATTTTGATCAACTGCGCGTAATCCACTTCCGCGCCAAACGCATCTTCGACGGCGGAAAGGTAGGCGCGATGGCCGTCCGTCGTAAGTTGCACGCGGTTCGCGAGCCGCGCCTTCAAGTCGTGGATGAAATGGTAAGCGGCTCCAGCGTCGCGAGTGCCCACGAACCAGCAAGGCACGAGCTTCGTGTCGGCATCCAAAGCAACCCACGTCCACGCATC
>JANXZI010000098.1 GCA_025355595.1 Spartobacteria bacterium | reverse complement strand
ACCTCCGCGCGAAGACTCTCCCGGCGCACCAACCCGGCGCGCGATGAACGTCCTCCACATCAGCGCCTGCGACCTCCGCGGCGGTGCCGCGCGCTCCGCATGGAGACTGCACGAAGGACTCCGCGCAGCCGGCGCGCACTCGCGGATGCTCGTGCAGGATCGTGCTTCGTCGGATGAAAATGTCGCCGCCATTTCCGCAGCCGACAGCCCAGCGCTGGCCGACACGCGGCGCGTGCTCGAACGCATGGAGCGCCAGTGCATCCACCAGCGGAGGACGCCGGTCTCGAACACGTATTTTTCCCTCCCCGCGCCCGACCTCGACCTGTCCGCACACCCGTGGGTGCAGGCCGCGGACATCATCAATCTCCACTGGGTCGCCGGGATGCTCGCGCCGTGCGGAGTCGCCGCGCTGCGTGCGTTGAAAAAGCCGATCGTCTGGACGCTGCACGACCAGCGCGCCTTCACCGGCGGGTGCCATTTTTCCGCCGGCTGCCACGGCTACGAACGCGACTGCGCCGAGTGTCCGCAACTCACCGAAGATCCGAACGGCCTCACGCGCGCCGTGCTCGCGGACGCGCTCGCCACGCTTCCCGGCTGCGACATTACCGTCGTGTGCCCGAGCCGATGGCTCGCGGATAGCGCGCGGCGGAGCGCCGTGTTTTCCGGCACGCGCGTCGAGGTGATCCCATACGGTCTAGACACGCGCGTCTTCCATCCGCGTGAAAAGGCGGAGGCCCGTGCCGCGCTCGATCTCGATCCGGATGCCGTCGTCTTTCTCTTCGGCGCAGACCGGTGCAGTGAGCAGCGCAAGGGATTCGGAAAAATGGCGGAGGCCATCCGCACCGCGCTCGACGACGCGGATTTCCGCGAGGGAGTGGACGCCGGGCGCATTGCGTTCGTCAGCTTCGGTGAGGTTGGCCGTCAGTTTGCGGAACTCCCCGTGCCCATCCGCTGCCTCGAACGCGTGGACTCCGACGCCACGCTCGCCACGATCTACAGCGCCGCCGACGCGCTGCTTTTCACCTCCCTGGAGGACAACCTGCCCAACGTGCTTTTCGAGGCGATGTGCTGCGGCACACCCGCGCTCGCCTTCGACATCGGCGGCGTGCCCGACATCGTCACTCACGAAAAAACCGGCCTGCTCGTGCCCGCGGGCGACTGCACAAATTTCGCCACCGCGATGCGAAGGCTCGCCGCTGATCGCGCACTGCGCGAGGAACTGCACCGCAACTGCACGGAGACCGTGCCCGCGAATTTCGAACTCCACCTCCAGGCCGCGCGCTATCTCGCGCTCTACCGCTCGCTCGCCACCGGTGGCGGCGACACGCCTGCGGTCGCGCTTCCCGCGGCCGCACCCGTGCTCGGATTCGGCACACGGTTCGCGGAGTTTTTCGCGCGCTTCGCATTCCAGTCCGAGCGGAAATGGCTGCGCAAACTGCGCGCATGGCGCGCGTGGAAAAATGCCGCAGCGAAACCATGACGAGCACCAGCGACAACACCGCGCGGCTCCCCGTGGGCGTGCTCATCCCGACGCGCGACGCGATGCAGTACCTTCGCCAGCACCTCGACGCGATGCAGCCGTGGCTCGCCTCCGTGGACGAGATCGTCGTCGTGGACGGCTTTTCCAAGGACGGCACGATCGGCTTTTTGCGCGAGCATCTCCGCCACCCGCGCGTGCGATTTTTTCTTCACCCGCCGGGACTCTACGCGTCGTGGAATTTCGGCCTCCGCCAGCTTCGCGCCGAGTTCGCATACGTCTCCACCGTCGGCGACACGATCACCGCCGACGGCCTCCACACGCTGCTCGCGACGGCGAAGAAATTCACGAGCGACGCCGTCCTCAGCCCGCCGCGATTCGTGAGCCCGGACGGCAAGCCCGCCGACGATCGCTGGCCGATCCACGACTGGATCGAAAGCGAACGCATCACCACCGCCGCAGAGCTGTCCGGCGTGCGCGCATTCCTGCTCAGCGCGGCGAACGCTCCGCGCGGCATCCTCGGCAGTTCCGCGGGCAATCTCTACCGCACCGCGACGATGCGCGCGCGCCCGTTTCCGACCGAGTTCGGTCACGCGGGAGACACCGCATGGGCGCTTGCGAACGCGCTCGAAACTCGGCTCGCTGTGTGCCCCGAAGCGATGTCCACCTTCCTCGTCCACGCGACCCAGCACAGCCGCCCGTCCGACGACGGCCCGCCGCTGCGCGACCGCCTGCTCGCGCTCGCCGTTGAAAAAGCGACGCGGTTCGCCAGCCCCGCGGTCGTGCAGTGGCTCGCGGATTTTCAAAATGCGATCCGCGCCTCCGCCGACGCGGATCGGCGGTACCGCGCGATGCGCCGCCCGATGCTCCCGTGGTTCCTCCGCGCCTCCACCCGCGCAGGCCGCGCGGAAAAACAGACGCGCCGCGCAACCCTTCGCGAAATCGCCGCGCAGGCGCGCCGCATCCAGTGAGCACGCCGCTGCCCGTCGGAATCCTCATCCCCACGCGCAACGCCGCCGCGCTGTGGCGCGATCATCTTCCGCAGCTCCAGCAGGTGATCGAAGTCGCCGAGGAAGTCGTCGTTGTGGACAGCGAATCAAACGACGGCACCGTCGAGATGTTTCGCGCCGCGCTGCGCCATCCGCGGCTGCGATTTTTCGCGCGGCCTCCGGGCCTCTACGCCTCATGGAATTTCGGTCTCGCGCAGATCGGCGCGCGCCATTCCTACATCGCCACCGCGGGCGACACGACCACGCCCGCCGGCCTCCGCCGCCTCTGCGAACTCGCGACGCGGTTCGATGCCGACGTGATGCTCAGTGTGCCCGGCTTCGTGGATGACGCCGGCGCACCGCAGCCGAAAAAGCGCTGGCCGATCCACGACCTGCTCGACGATCTGAAAATCTCCGCGCCCGCCGCGCTCACGCGTTCACAGGGCTTCATCGCCTGCGTGCTCCAGGGCGCGTCGGGCATCATGGGCAGCTCCGCGAGCAATCTCTACCGCACGATCGTCATGCAGGCGCGGCCGTTCGCGACGGACTTCGGCCACATCGGCGACACCGCGTGGGGCACGGCAAATTCGGTCGGCGTCCGCTTCGCCGTCACACCCGAAGTGTGCGCGAGCTTTGTCCTCCACGAAAAGGTGCGCCCCATTTCCGTCGCCGAGCAAACTTCGATCGAGGATCGGCTGCTCGCCATCGCGCGCCGCGCGCTGCGGGACGCGCTCGCATCAGGCTCCGTGCCGCCCGATGCCGCCGTGCTGGAAAAAATCTTCGACCATTTCGCCGCGCTACGCGCGTCCTTCCGCCCGGCAAAGGACGCCTACGACACGGCGCGAAAAAGAAACCCGCTCTGGATCCTCCAGCCCGCCGTTTGGCGCGCACGCCGAGAGCGCAACCGCATCCGCCGCGCCCTGCGCGCCCTATGGCACGACGCACTGCGCGACGTCCGATTCTAAAGCGTGCCATGCACTTTTGCCGGTGGAACGCGACCTCCGGGCGCGTTTCTTCCTGCGCGTGCCTTCTGAAGCGCGCCCGGAGGTCACGCGCCACCTCCCGCCTCTCCAGTCCGATGTTCCGATAGCCGATCGCGACTCGCTTGTGCTAGCGTCGCCGGAAGTGCATGAGAATTGGCCTGGCCCAAATCAATCCAACCGTCGGCGATTTCGCGGGGAACAGCGCGAAAATTTGCAGGGCCTATGATGATCTGGCCGCGAGGGGCGCCGATGTGGTGCTGACCCCGGAGCTGGCACTCACCGGCTACCCGCCGCTCGACCTGCTGTTCAAGTCGCGCTTCGTCTCGGACAACCTCGCCGCGCTGGCCGCGATCGAGGCGAAGGTGGGCTCCGTCCCCCTCATCGTCGGTCACGTGGACGTGAACCCCGGCCCGGGTCGCCCCTTCCGCAATGCCGCCGCCGTCCTCCAGCGGGGACGGCCCGTGAGGAACGTCTTCAAGTCGCTGCTTCCCACCTACGATGTCTTCGACGAGGCCCGCTATTTTCAACCTCCCACGAGCCGCCACACGCTCGAAATCGCCGGCACCGTCTGCGGCGTGACCATCTGCGAGGACGTGTGGAGCCGCCAGTATCTCCCGCACGAACTCTACGACTGCGACCCGCTCGCGGACTTGGTCACCCAAGGGGCAAAAATCATCCTGAATCTCAGCGCATCGCCTTTTGAAATCGGCAAGCCCCGCCGGCGATTCGAGATGCTCAGCGCGCGAGCCCGCACCCACCGGATCCCGATCGCCTATTGCAATGCCGTCGGCGGAAACGACCAGCTCGTCTTCGATGGCAATTCGTTTGCCGTCAGCGATTCGGGCGCGTGCCTCGCGCAGCTCGCGCCTTTCCGCGAGGAAAATGCGATCGTCGAGATCAATGCCCCGCCGTCCCCCGCCCGCGCCGCCGTCTTCCAGTGCGAGGAGGAGGAACTCTTCGCATCCCTCGTCCTCGGCACCCGCGATTACCTCGCGAAGTGTGGTTTCAAGACGGCTGTCCTCGGCCTCAGCGGCGGCATAGACAGCGCCGTGACCGCCGTGATCGCCGCGCACGCCCTCGGGCCGGAAAACGTCGTGGGCGTCACCATGCCCACCCGCTATTCGAGCGACGGCAGCGTCTCGGATTCCCTCCAGCTCGCCTCCGCTCTCGGCATCAAGTGCCTCACCATTCCGATCGAGAAATCCTTCACCGCATTCAAGGAGCAGATGGCACCATGCTTCACCGGCCTGCCGGAGGACGTGACCGAGGAAAACATGCAGCCGCGGATCCGTGGCATGACCCTCATGGCACTGAGCAATAAGTTCGGCCACATCCTCCTCACCACGGGAAACAAGAGCGAACTCGCCGTGGGCTACTGCACGCTCTACGGCGACATGTGCGGCGGGCTTGCCGTCATCAGTGACGTGCCAAAAATCCTCATCTATCGCCTCGCCCGGTGGATCAACCGCGAACGGGAAATCATCCCGGAAGCCACGATCACCAAGCCACCGAGCGCCGAACTCCGCCCCGGCCAGCGCGACCAGGACACGCTCCCGCCTTACGAAATCCTCGATCCCATCCTCGAACTCCTGATCGAAGACCATCTCAGCGTGGACGAAATCGTCGCCCGCGGCTTCGACCGCGAGACCGTCCGCTGGGTGGTGAAAAATGTGGCGCGCAACGAATACAAACGCGCCCAAGCCGTGCCCGGCCTGAAGGTCACGAGCAAGGCCTTCGGCGTCGGGAGGAAGGTGCCGGTGGCCCAGCGCTATTCCGAGTAATGCCAAGCGTCGCTTCCGGATTTTTGGAAAATGCGCTCCATACGTTGCGGAGTGACATCCGCTGCTAGCCGCACCGCGCTGACCCACGATGCGAGTCCTCGCCCTCACCTTCGGAAACGCGGCCCAGGCCAGCTCGTTCTACCGCATTTTTCAGTTCATCGCGCCACTGCGCGAAGCCGGCATCGAACTCACCGCGGTGCCTGCGGATTCTTTTTCGGAATGGTCGCGCCTCGCGGAATACGACGCCGTCATCGTGCAGAAAAAGCTCTTCTCCCTCGGAAAAGTCCGCCTGCTCCGCCGGCGCGCGAAGGCGCTCGTCTATGATGTGGACGACGCCATCTGGCATCCGCACGGCAGACGGCATTCGTGGTTCACGACCCTGCGCTCGGCCCTGCGCCTCCGCGCGATCGTCCGCGCCGCGCACCTCACGCTCGCTGCAAACGAAGTGCTCGCTGCGCACCTCCGCCCGCACGCGACACGGCTCACCGTCCTGCCGATGGCACTCGACGAATCTGCGTGGATGCCGCGCGCCGCAAGCGCCGCTCACAACCCGGTGATCGGCTGGTCCGGCCATCCCGTGAACCTCCCGTATCTCGAAGCCATCGAGCCCGCGCTGCTCGCCGTGCGCGCAGAATTTCCGAATGCACGCCTCGCCGTATTCTCGGGCCAGCCGACGCGTTTCCGCGAAATGCCGTTCGACCTCATCCCCTTCCAAGCCGGCGCGGAACCCGCCGCGCTCCGCACTTTCGACATCGGCCTTCTCCCGCTGCCCGAGGGCGCATTTGCCGACGGAAAATCGCCGATCAAAGGGCTTCAATACATGGCCTGCGGAATCCCCACCGTGCTCCCGCCCCGCGGTGCCGCGCACGCGATGTTCCGCGCAGGAGAGAGCGCACTTTTCGCGACGACTCCCGCCGAGTGGACCGCCGCGCTCGCGACGCTGCTCCGCGATCCCGCGCTCCGTCACCGCATGGGCGCGGAGGCGCGGCGCGATTTC
>JANXZI010000096.1 GCA_025355595.1 Spartobacteria bacterium | reverse complement strand
CCATCTCCTCCGCCGTCACCGGGCGGCGGAACGCGAGCCGCGCCAGCTTGCTGAGACATTCGCGCACCTGCTCCATGTTGCCATCTTCGGTGGGCATGAAGGCCGCGCGCCGCGCCAACTCCTCATCCGTCACGATCGGCCCGCGCCAGGTGATCGAGTCCATGATCAGAAACGGGTACCGCGGGCGGCCTTCCTCATCGGTCAGCTTCATCTGCCACGGCGAGCGGCCTTCCTTGGTGCTGATGAACGGCTTCTCGCCGTGACGCCCCGAGCGCGGCAAATTCGACGGCCCCGGCACGTCATTGTACACCTCGATGCTCGGCCGGCCCTTCGCCAGATGCGCGCGGAATGTCACCGTCACCGGCTGGTCCTCCGGCGCGACGATGTCCTGCTCGAACAGCACGCGGTCCAGCTTCGCCTCGTACACTTTCAGCCGCGGCGCGCGGCCCTTCTCCGGCTTCAGCCCGCTGAGCGTGTAGCTGATCTCGTAGATGCCCGACTCCGGCAGCGGCTCCTGCAGATTCGAATACCGGAACATGTCCCCCGGCCACATCTCGTAGCGCACCTTGTCGAGCAGCCCGCGCTCGCGCAGTTCTTCGCGGTAATGCTCGCGGACTTGGGTTTCCAAAATCGCCCTCTTCGTGCCGCCGTACGGTTCGGCGGGCTTGGCCGGCTTTTTATCCTTCTTGTCCGGCGCGGGCGGGTACGCCTCCGCGAGGACCTTCTCCGCCGCGCCGAGATACTTCTCGATGTTCGACGGCGACAGCGTGAGCACCGAGCCGATGCGCTCGAAGCCGTGCCACTCCGGGTCGTCGAGAAACGCACCGGGATCCTTCGCGTCGTACTGCACGCCGATGAGATCACGCACCGTGTTCACGTATTCGTCGCGCGTGAGCCGGTTGTAGGACACCCGCCCGCGCGACGCCATCCGCGCCGACTCGCCCTCCTTCATCTTTGTGGAAATCCACGCGACCACGCCCGCGCTCTCCTCCGCGCTCGGATGTTTCTTCGCCTTCTTCGGCGGCATCTCGCCGGAATTGATCCGCTCCATCACCTCCAGCCATTGCGGCGTGTTCTCGATCCCGACCTTCGCCGAGAGCGTATCCATCCGAAAATCCCCCTTCTGCGTCTTCGCGTCGTGGCACTCCAGGCAATGCGTCTCGATGTAAGCCTGCACCTTCGCATCCAGCTTCACCGCCTCGGCTGCGCCGGCGCGATGCGCAGTGAAAAATGACAGCAGCAACCCGCCGGCAAGACAGACGGCAAAGCCTCGCGAATTGGGCGGCTCGGTCTTGGAATATTCGTGCATGGAAAATGGATTGAACGATCGCTTCGTTCGATTCGTTGAGCAAACGCAATCCCGCAGGAGCACGGTTCTTTGCCACTTCATCGGAATGCGGAAAGATGACCGCGCTCGATTTTTCAACACACCCTCGCGCACTCTCCCGCGTATCCAGTGAATCCCCGCCCGTGAATGCACCGCCCAAGAGTCCCGCGCCGCGCGTCATTTTCCATGTGGATATGGATGCGTTCTTCGCCTCGGTCGAACAGCGCGATCATCCCGAATACCGCGGCAGGCCCGTCATCGTCGGCTCGCCTCCCGATCAGCGCGGCGTCGTCTGCGCGGCGAGCTATGAGGCGCGGAAATTCAAGATCCACTCCGCCATGCCGTCGCGCACCGCCGGCAGGCTCTGCCCGCACGGGGTTTTCGTGCGCCCGAGGATGGATGCCTATCGCGCGGAGTCCGCGGCCATCATGGAAATCCTGCGCAGCGTCACGCCCATCATCGAGAAAGTCTCCGTGGACGAGGCGTATCTCGATCTCAGCACCGCGTTTGAAAATCACGCCGCTGCCGACGCGGCGCTGGAAGCCGCCTTGCCCGTCGCGCAGGAGATCAAGCGACGCATCGCAACAGAAAGAAAACTCACCGCGAGCATCGGCGTCGCCGCGAACAAATTTCTCGCGAAACTCGGGAGCGATTTCCGAAAGCCCGACGGCCTCACGGTGATCCGCGAGCGCGACAAGGTGGACTTTCTCCGCCCGCTCCCCGTGCGATCCATCCACGGCGTCGGCCCCGTGACGGCGCAGGTGCTCGAGGCGGCGGGCTTCCGGACCATCGGTGATCTCCAGTCGCGCGACGCCGACCTGAGCGATCTTGTCGGCTCATTTTCCGAAAGCCTGAAAGCGCGAGCACTGGGCATTGACGACCGCCCCGTGGAGACTGACGGTGAACGCAAAAGCATCAGTGCCGAGAACACCTTCCTCGTGGACACCGACGATCGCCCGACATTGCGCGGCGTGCTGCGGGAACTCGCGCTCGACGTGGCGCACACGCTCGGCCGCCACGGCCTCGGCGCGCTCACCGTGCAGGTCAAGGTCCGCTACAGCGATTTCACCACGCTCACGCGGCAGGTGCGCGTCGAGGATCCCGTCACCGACGTGCGCGAAATTTACCGCCTCGCGCAATTCCTCCTCGCGCGCGACCGCCTCGTGAAAAGCCCGCTGCGCCTTCTCGGCATCGGCGTCTCCACCCTCGTCCCGCCGGACCGGAACCAGTTGCTCCTGCCGCTCTGATTTTGAATGTCCCGAGCAGATCAACGAGAAGGCCGCGCATCGCGACGTGAAGAACGCCGCCGGACCCGACGGCATCGAAATCATGGAGTTGCTCAGCGGCGCGGTCCACATGGACAAGCTCGACAACACCACGCCACCCCCTCACCGCGCGTCCGTCACGTTCCCCTCGCCGGCGCGATCCTCCAGCGCCTTGAATCCATCCTTCCGGCGATCATCGGAGATCAGATTCATCCCGACGCGCGACTGCTGCACATTTTCCAGCAGGATGCCGATGCCGTCGCTGTCGAGGATGCTGCATCCGGTGATCAGGAACCGCCGCGAATCTTTCACATGCAGCGCAGCCGCGTGGTCGCGCACGCCGTTGATGTGGACTCCACTCAGCGTGCAGTCCGCGCACGAGCGGAAGACGACCCCCTGCTTCGGCGCCTCCTTCTGCCACAGTGCGTAGCGCGGGTTTCGATCGAAGACATTGCCGGTCACCGCGATGTTGCTGCTGTGCTCCACGAGCAGGTCGTGGTCGAAGCCCTCCCAAAAGGTGTTCCCGAGAATGGTCACGCCGCGCGCGTGCTCGATGTGGATATTGATGCGCACGTCGCTGAACACATTCGCCGAGATCGTCACATTCCCCTCGCGCGTCCGGCCCCCGCCGGACTCGCTGGTCACGCGCGGATCGTCGCCGGGGCCGATGAGGTGAATGTTCGCGCTGCCCGCGACTTTCCCCGTGTGCTGGAGCGTGCAGCCCGTGATGGCCACCTCCGCGATCGATCCGCCGCGGCTGTCCAGTTCCACGTTGGCGGAAGGCGCGACCTTCGCGGGATCCGTCGCCATGTTCGCCTCGAGGTCGCAGCCAGCGATCTGCACATTGCGCACCTCGCCACCGCGCGAGACGATGCCGCCGCCCGCGTTGTAGCTGATGTGGCAGCCGGTGATGTTCGACTGGTGGAGATTCACCGCGTCGTAAAAAATGCCGGCGCCGCGGTTCTTATACAGGTGGCAGTTCGACACGATGAGATTGCGGTTCCTTCCCACGAGATGGATCGCGTGGCGGCAGTCGCGGATGTTCGTGCGCGTGATCGTGAGCTGCATCGTCCCCTTCGCCTCGATCCCGTCGGCCTCCGCGTGCGTGCCCACGATTTCCAGCCCGTCCACCACCGGCATCAATTGCCGCGCCAGGACCTCCGGCTTCAGCGACCCCGGGTCCGCCGTGCCGCCGTGCGTCCCCACGATGCGAAACGCCGGTCCCGCGCCCGCCATCACGATGCGCGCCGTGCCGTCGCCCACGAGCGACACCGGCCCGTAGTCGTCCAGCGTCACGAGGATCGTCTTCGTGATCCGGTACGTCCCTTTGTCAAACTTCACCCCGCTCCACCCGAGTTCCACCGCGGCCTGGATTGCCTCCGTGTCATCCGCCACCCCGTCGCCGATCGCGCCGAAGTCGTTGACGTTCGACGCAGAGGCGGACATCGCGAAACACACCGAGAGGACAGCGGAGAGGACAGCGGAGAGGAATGGGAGACGCATGGGCGGATTCGGCCATCTGCGCGCCGCCACGACAAGCAAGGAGTGCATCCCACTCGTCATCAAAGTCCGCCCCCCTTTCGCTCCCGAAAGCACGTCACCCGGGACCACGATCCGCGCAGCACTAGAGCCGGAACGATGCAGTTGCCAGGCGACGCGAGCACCGGGATAACGCGCTTCCAGCCTGTGCGGCTGGCGGGTTTCCAGCCTGCGGGAGCCGCGCACCATACGGTGCGCCCGGCGGCAGCCAGAAGTCTGCGCGGCGAGGCGCCGTAAGAAGCGCGACCATGCGTCGCCGCCACATTTTCGGCCGCGGAATCAACCGCATCGTTCCGGCAGAGCGCCCTTGCGCGGAGAGAATGCCAGACAGGTTTTGCGTTCTCCATCTCTGCGCCCAAGCCCGCAAAAAGCCCCACGCACGTCAATCCAAATATTCACATATCC
>JANXZI010000062.1 GCA_025355595.1 Spartobacteria bacterium | reverse complement strand
ACCTCCGGCCCGGCCGCGGAAAAGACGCGCGCCTTTGCCGACAAGCTCCGCGAAAAAGTGACCTGCATCGTGAAGCTCTGGGACGAGCGCCTCACGACCGTCGCCGCGCAGCGCTACCTGCACGACGCGGGCCGCAACGTGAAGCAAAGCCGCGCCGTGATCGACCAGGTCGCCGCGCAGATCATCCTGCAGGGCTGGCTCGACGCGCAGGCGATGCTCGGCTGATCGCGCATGGCTGAGGCGCTCGAACGCATCCGGCTCGCCGTCGCGTACGACGGTGCGCCGTTCGATGGCTGGCAGAGCCAGGCCACGGCGAACGCCGTGCAGGATCACATCGAGGCTGCATTCCTCGCCGTCGCGGGATTGCGCCTCCGCATCCACGGCTCAGGCCGGACGGATGCGGGCGTCCACGCCACCGGCCAGATCGCGCATGTGGATCTCCCGCGTGGAAAACTCGCACCCGCGACATGGATGGCCGCACTGAATGCCAACCTGCCCGGCGGCATCCGCATCACCCGCGCCTCGTGCGTGCGCGGCGGCGACGACGGCTTCCACGCGCGTTTTTCGGCAAAGGGCAAGCGCTACATCTACCGCCTCTGGAACGCGACCTACATGCACCCTTTGGAAATCGGCCGCGCGTGGCACATCCCGAGCGCGCTCGATCTCGATCTGCTCCGCACCGCCGCCGCGCAGCTCGTCGGCCGCCACGATTTCGCGCGCTTCACCGCAAACCGCGGGCAGAAGGAACCCGACACCGTGCGCACCATCCACCGCATCGGCGTGCAGTCGCGCGGCCCGCTCATCACGCTCGCGTTCGAGGGCGACGGCTTCCTCTACAAGATGGTCCGCCTGCTCACCGGCACGATCGTCCGCGTCGCGGAAAAGCGCGCCCCGGTTTCATTCATCACCGACCTGCTCGACACTCAGGTGAAGGCGCGCACGCACTTCATGGCCATCGCCGGCGGCCTCAGTCTCGCGCGGGTTTTTTACTGACGCGGCGGCGCGTCGAGACCGGGGATTTTCACCGTGCCCGGCGGCTCAGCCGGCACCGTCGGCGGGGCCTGCACGGACTTCGGCTTCACGACGATCGCATATTGCTCGTACTTGAACTGCACCTCCACCAATTCGCCCACGTACCGCAGCACCTCGAAAAATGGAGCCTTCTGCATCGTGAGCGTCACCTTCTTCGTCTGCGCCTGCTCGTCCAGTTGCAGCACAAAATTCACCGTCAATTTTCCCCCGCTCGCCTGCACGGCCTTTTGCTTGAGGAACTCCAGCGCCTCCGCGAGCGACGCATCGCGCAAGTCCACCTTTTCCAGCACGAGTTTCTTGCAAGCCTCCTCCGTGTTGTTGCGGCCTTTGTTGAGCAGTATTTCGTCCGCCGCGATTCGCTTCAGGTAGCTGAGTGCGGTGCTGTTCGTCGGTTCGAGCCTGCGCACGAGGTCGAATTTTTCCTTCGCCACGGCGATCTGGCCTTCGCTATATGCGCGCCTCGCGGCGGCCAGCAGATCGGAGATGTCGGACGCGAATGCAGTGGTGACAACGGATGCCAGGGCGAGCATCCACACGCGGGGTTTCATGAGGGGAATCATGGCCGAAATGATCGTCCCGAACCGTGCGAGACGCAATAAAACTGTTTGTTATCTCAGGCTCTAAAGCCCCGCGACCTCGCGGCCCTTGCGATAGGCGCGCTTCACGAAGGCGTTCGCCGCCGCGACGTTCGTGAAATTCACTGCGGCGGCGTCCCATGCGAGCGTCTGCTTTGGGAAACGCGTGGCGACACTGCCGAGCAGGACGGCCTCGGTGAGCGGGCCGGCATAGTCCCAGTTCGCGTCGGTCTTCGGGCGGTTGCCGAGCACGGTTTCGATGAATTGGTTCCAGTGGCTTTCGCCCTCCACCTTTTCGATCGTCACGCCCTCGACATCTTTGCCCACGAGCCGCGGCTGCGCGATGTGCGGGAGAATCATCACGCCCTTTGTGCCGAGGAAAATGCTGCCCTGATCCGGCATGGCCTTGCCCTTCTCGCCCTTCACGA
The DNA here is from genome assembly GCA_025355595.1 of Spartobacteria bacterium. GTDB lineage: Bacteria > Verrucomicrobiota > Verrucomicrobiia > Chthoniobacterales > Chthoniobacteraceae > SXWH01. The sequence goes on along the minus strand of JANXZI010000062.1, from coordinate 568 downwards.
ATTGCGCCATGTCCTGAATTTCCTTCGGTGGACGCTGGTCGCCGTCGTACCACACGACGCGCACGGTTTTTCCCTCGGTGAAGGCGGTGCCGGGGAAAATATAGTCGCAGATCGCATCGGTCGCCCATGAGTGATCGTTCGGCTGCGGCCCATCGCTGCGCACGCTGAGCGGCGCGGTGAGCGCGAGCGCCTTGAAGACCGGATCGTAAATATGGCAGCCCATGTCGCCGAAAGTGCCGGTGCCGAAGTCGAGCCGCTTGCGCCAGTTCCCCGGATGGTAAAATCCGCCGCCGATGAATGGCCGCTCGCCCGCTACGCCGAGCCAAAGGTCCCAATTCAACCCCGCGGGCGGCTGTTCGGTCTTCGTGGGCATGGCACCGTTGTCGCCCCACTTCTTGCTGCTCCACGTGTGGACTTCCTTGATTTTTCCGATCACCCCATCCTGCACCGCCTTGCACGCCGTGCGGTATTCCGAGCCGCTGTGGATCTGGATGCCCATCTGCGTGTGCAGCTTCTTCTCGCGCGCGATCTCAGTCATGCGGCGGACCTCGTGAATGTCGTGCGCGAG
>JANXZI010000024.1 GCA_025355595.1 Spartobacteria bacterium | reverse complement strand
TCCTCCGGGCGGTGCATCGGCACGACGGCGCGCGAGCCGGGCCGGTTCTCTGCGGGCGGCTCGTCGTAGCTGCCTTCGACGCGCCATTCACCGCCGGCGCGCGCGACGCGGTAGAGACCGCCGGCTTCGGTTTCGATGTCCCATTCCTCCGTCGCCCAGCGCTCGCTTTCCCACCACCCGCCGCTCGCGCGGTACGGGCCGAGCGCATCGCGGATCACGCCGCGCACTTTTTCCGAGACGATAAATTCCGGCCGGTGCCGCACCACGCGCACCTCCGCCGCGAGGGGCGGACGCCAGCGGCGCAAGGGCAAACCCACGGTGAACTCTTCCGACGCGACCGACGACGATGCCGCCGCATTCAGCTCGTGAAAGCGCGGCGCACGGAGCCGGAAACTGTCGGGCCGGTGCGTGTCGAGGACTTCGGCGACGCCGACATTTTCCGCGCCGACGAGCGCGGCGAGCCTGCCGAGCGTCTCGCCGAAACGGTTCGGATCGCGCAGCGGACTTTCGAAGAGTTGGAACTGCTGCCGCTCGGCATGCGCGGGCTCGATGCGCAAGCGCACGCCCGTCGCGCAGCGCTCGAGCCGCAGCCCGTCGAGGTGCGTGTGCAGGATGCGGAAAAGCACGTCCACCTCCGCGGTCGGCGAAGGCACGGTGAAAGCGCGCTCGTGCGCAGTGCCGTCGGCAAGCGTGAGCGTGAGCGCCATGCGCCCGGCGACGCGATGGACATTCCCGAGGCGCACGGTGAGCTGATCGAGAAAGCGGCGCAGAATGAAAAGCAGCGGCTCGACCGTTTCGATCTCGCGCTCGAAATCGAACGCCTCGGCAAACTCCTCCACCGCGCGCACCAGCCGCAGCGGGCGCTCCGCTTTTCCACTCGCGCGCTCCCACAACCGCGCGGCTTCCGGGCCGAGTCGGTCCATGAGTTCGCCGCGCGGCAGGCTCGTGAGTTGCGCGAGATTGTGGATGCCCCAGTCGTGGAGCACCGCGAGCAAATCGGGCGCGGGGTTCAACTCGTGTAGCGCGAGATCCGCGAGGAAAGTCTGCGGCGTCTGCACCGTGAGCACGGGCCGCGCGTGGCGCGCAGCGATGAAGGCGAGGTCAGGATTGGCCGCGATGCCGACCTGCCCGCGCAGCCGCAGGACCGCGAGATTTTCCACGATGCGTGTGCCGAACGCAGCCCAGTCCTGCCCGCGTGCCGCGGCGGAATTTGGCGCAAGGCCGCGGAGATTCACCGTGCAAAATCCATCTGCCGTCGCCTCGACTTCCGGCGAGAGCGTGCCGCTGATTTCGATCAGCGCCGATTGTGCGGCGTGTTCCTGCGCGACGCTGCGCGGCACGATCACCAGCCCGGGACAGCGCGCGAGCGCCTGCGTGGAAGTCTGCCCGATCGTCACGCCGGCCGCCTGCGCCGTGTCGTTGATCTCGAGGATGCCGGCCTTCGGATTATTTTCCTCCACGATCGCCACGGGCTGCGCGTGCAGTTCCTCGCGGAAGCGCAGCGCGGCCTGCCGGCGGAAATCGGGAATGAGGACGACGGCAAACATGGCGTGTCCTCATGCCGTGGCGTGTTCACTTTCCCACGAAGGCGCGATGGCCGTGCGCCGCGGAAAAACGCGCCACGCCGCGCCCGCGAAAAGCTCGTGCCGCCAGCGCCGCTGCGCCGCGAGCGTCCAGCGCGATTCGCCGGTGATGCGCACGTGCGCGGCCTCCACCATCGGCTGCGGCGTGAGCACGACGACCGCCGCCGTCGTCTGCTCCGCAAGCCGCTGGAAGCGGTGCCAGGTGTTCGCGGGGATGCGGCGCAACTGGACGGGCGGCACGGCCTGCAGGTCGAGCAGCACGAGCGAAAGATTGCCGTCGCGCAGCAGCAAATCCGCGGCCTTCACCGCCTGCATCGCATCCGCGCACAGGACGACGAGCAGGCGCCCCAGCGTGGAGGGCGGGCAGGCCTCCGGCTCGAAAGTGCGCGCCGCATCCACGAGCGCAGCGAAGCAATGCTCGCGGCAAAGCGCGCGCAACATGGCATGCAGAAAAAGCGCGCCCGCGCCGCTTGTGCCGGAAAATTCCGTCAGCGCCGCACGACGCAATCCGCCCTCCACCGCATCCACGCCGGCGAGGCCGGTGCGCAAAATGCCGCCGGGCTTTTGCTCCGTCGCGGGAAATTTTTCGGCGAGCATCCGGCGCAAATCCGCGAGCCCGGGATGCATCGCGTGCGGGTCATTTGCGAGAACCGACATGACGGAGCACTCCTTTTAACAGTCCGGCAAAATGCACGCGCTCCGCTGCCACGGTCATGTCCTTGAACAGCGGATTCGACGCGCGCAGTCGCACGCGTTCGCCCCCATTTTCATAAAAAACACGCTTCAGCGTGCCCTCGCGATCATCGCCGACGCACACTGCGGCGATCGCCTTGTGCGGCACCGCGACGCCCGGCCGCAGCAGCACGAGATCGCCATCAAGAATGGCGTCGCCGATCATGGATTCTCCGCGCACGCGCAGCAAAAAATCGCCGGGCCGATGCGGCAGCAGCGCGCCCGGCTCGATGATTTCCGCCGCCTGCGCGACGGCTTCCGAGAGTGGCCCCGCGGGGATGGACCCGAGCAGCGGCAGCCCGCCGATGCCGAGCGCATGGCGGCCCTTCACCGTGAGTCGCACCACGCGCGAACGCCCCTGCGCGCCGCCGCCGAGGATGTCCACAAAGCCGTTGCGCGCCATTTTTTGCAGCGTCGGCGTGAGGCTGCTCTCGGCGGCGAGACGCAGCGCCTTCAGCAAGTCGGCGATGAAGCCGGGCCGCTCCGCACGTTCAAAATCCGCCAGCGCGCGCGCGACGCGCTCCTGTGCGGAAGTGAGGTCCTGGCTGGCGGGTCTGGGCATTGCATCGTGAAATAACACGACTCAATAAAAACGCAACCACCCGCCGCTTTTTTTCAGATCCCCCTGCTTCAGGCCAGAGGATGTCATGAACTTTTGGCCGCCGGAGGCGTCACGGAAATTATGTCTTTTGGAAATAAGATGACAGATGCCCGGCGAAGGAGGACGGCGTGCCTCGGGTAGGGTGGGCGTCCCGCCTGCCGTATTCCGCGTCCCGCGGAATACACTCGGACGCCGCTGGCATCTGGAACGCCTGGGATCATCCGCCGGGTGCCGCGCGGGACGCGCATCACGGCATGCGGCGCCCACGCTACCCGAGACACACCCGTCTGGCTTTCTGTCCGGCTGCTCCAGGAGTCACCATCCAGTGCAGGGACGCGCTCAAAAAAGCTCCGCCTGCGCGTCCCTCTCCGCAGGATCATCCGCTGGGATTTCCGCGTTGAAAAGGGGCGGCTCGAGCAGGGGCATCCGCGGATGCTCGAAGCGCGCGAGTTCCTCCTCCGTCGAGGCGCGTGTCACGATTTTCAGCAGTGGCTTGCCGTCATTTGGAGCGACCAGCCCGCGCACGATCAGCCCCGGCGGCACGTCGTCCCAGCGCAGTTGCCGGTCGCGATCCGAGCGCTCGGCAAAGCGCTGCGCCGGCACGTCCACGAGTTCGCCGCCCTGCCGTTTCCACCAGCCGAGCGATTCCTTCCGCGCAAACCCGGCCCACACGAGCGCGGCGAGGATTTGATCCCTGCGCCACGCGCGCACGAGGCGTCCGGGGCGGAGCAGGCGGGTGTTCACTTCGAGCGCTGCGCACATGGCTGTGAAAATCAGTGCGGCTTCATCGGAACGCACGGCATTTCTGCGCACATCCAAACCGTGGCCGGCGAGACGGGTGCCACTGCAGTCCGCGGCGCTTGATTCGCCCCTTGCCACCTCATGGAAACTAAGGATACTGAAGGAGTTTCCTAAGAATTTGAAAGCGCAACGACAGCAACCTGCCCGCAAGCCGACGCCGCCTTCACACGGCGACGACACCGCGCGGCAGATCATCGCAGGGGCTCGCCATCATTTCATGGCCCACGGCTTCCGCGGGGTGACGATGGACGACCTCGCGGAGGAACTCGGCATGAGCAAGAAGACGCTCTACGCGCATTTCGCCAGCAAGACGGCGCTGCTGGAGGCGGTGATCGCCGACAAGCTGCGCAGCGTGGAGGCAGGACTGAAGGGCGGGACGGACGGACGTGCGGCAGATTTTCCAGCCCGGCTGCAGGCGATGCTGGCAGCCATGCGCGGGCAGGCGGATGAGATTCAGCCCGCCTTCATCCGCGATGTGCGGCGGGAGGCGCCGGAGCTTTTTGCGCTCGTGCAGGAGGGACGCCGCAAAGTGATCCAGCGGCACTTTGGAAAGCTGCTGCTGGAAGGCCGAAGGGCGGGCTCCATTCGTCGCGACATCCCGGTGCCTCTGATGATCGAGATGCTCATCGGCGCGGTGGACGCGATCATCAATCCCGTGCGCCTGGGCGAGCTGAGACTGACGCCGCGGACGGGGTTTGCGCAGATCACTTCAGTCTTTCTGGAAGGCGCGCTGGTGCGCTCACGAGGAGCAAAACGATGAAGACGCCTCACATTTTTGCTCGCTTGGGAAAGCGGGCAAATGTCTGCGGCAGCGTGTTGGCGCTCGTGCTCCTGGCAGGCTGCCGTCCCGCTCCGAGCCCGCGCGTGCAAGGCTACGTGGAAGGCGAATTTGTCCATGTCGCATCCCCGCTCGCGGGGCAGCTCGACACACTGCCGGTGCAGCGCGGCGCGCAGGTGAAAAAGGACGATCCGCTTTTTGCGCTCGAATGCGGACTGGAGACGGCGGCGAAGGAGGAAGCCGAGCGCAGGCTGGCCCAGGCCAGGGCGACTCTCGAAGACGTGAAGAAAGGCCGGCGGCCTTCGGAATTGAATTCGCTGGATGCACAGCTCGGGCAGGCGCGGGATGCGCTGGTGCTTTCGGAAAAGGAATACCAGCGGCAGGACGATCTCCATCGCCGCGGGGTAAGTTCGGCGGAGGCATTTGATCGCGCGCGTGCGCTCCGGAATCAGGACACGCATCGCGTGGCACAACTGGAGGCTGATGCGCAGACGGCACGCCTCGGGTCGCGCGAGGATCAAGTCGCGGCGGCAGAGGCAAACGTGCGCGCGCTTCAGGCGGGCGTGACGCAGGCGGGTTGGGCTCTTTCGCAAAAGCGCCAGAGCGCACCTCAAGCCGCGCTCGTCTTCGACACGCTCTATCAGCAGGGTGAATGGATCGCCGCTGGCCGTCCTGTCGTCGTGCTGCTGCCTCCCGCAAATATCAAAGTGCGCGCCTTCGTGCCGGAGACACGCATTGGGGCGATCAAATTGAGCGCGGGCGTCCGCGTCTTTGTGGACGGCGTTGGCGAACCGTTTTCCGGCAAGGTGAGTTTTATTTCGCCGCAGGCGGAATTCACGCCGCCGGTGATCTACAGTCAGGAAAGCCGCGGGAAACTCGTCTTCCTGATCGAGATTCGCTTCGACGCTGCGACGGCGGTGAAGCTGCATCCAGGACAGCCGGTGGATGTGGAGCTAATGACGAAGCACGAATGACGAATGACGAACCAGTGCCGAGCGTCCAGGTGAAGGCCATGCCTTCCGGTCCTGCGCTGCATCGGACATTCGTCATTCGCCATTCGTCATTCGTCATCCATCACCATGCCTGACCATCTCGCGATTGACGTGCGAGGGATGACGAAGCGCTTCGGCGGCACGACCGTCGTGAACGACATCGCGCTGCAAGTTCGCACGGGCGAAATCTTCGGGTTTCTCGGGCCGAATGGCAGCGGCAAGACGACCTTCCTCCGAATGCTCTGCGGCCTGCTGCGCTCGGACGCAGGGAGCGGCACCTGCCTCGGCTTCGACGTGATCCGCGAGAGCGAGGAGATCAAACGGCACGTCGGCTACATGACGCAGCGGTTCAGTTTCTGGGAGGATCTGAGCATCCGGGAAAATCTCGATTTCGTCGCGCGCATGTATGCCGTGAAAAATCGCACGCAAGCCGTGCAGGAGAGCATCGAGCGCCTCGGCCTCGCGGGGCGTGAGAAGCAGCTCGCCGGACAACTCTCCGGCGGATGGAAGCAACGCCTCGCGCTCGCCGCGTGCCTCATTCATCAGCCGAGACTGCTGCTGCTGGACGAGCCGACCGCAGGCGTGGACCCGAAGGCGCGGCGCGATTTTTGGGAGCAGATCCATGTGCTCGCTGGCGAGGGGCTCACGTTTCTCATCACCACGCACTACATGGATGAGGCGGAGCGCTGCCACCGGCTCGCCTACATTTCGTATGGCAATCTGCTCACACACGGCACGGTGGACGAGGTCATCGCACATGTGCGGCTCACGACGTGGAGCGTCACCGGCCCCGATCTGATCCGTCTCGCGGAAGATCTTCGCAAAACACCCGGCGTGCAGCAGGCCGTTGCATTTGGAACCATGCTCCACGTGAGCGGAGACGACGAGGCGGCGCTGGAAAAAGCCATCGCGCCCTTTCGCAAAGCGCCGCACGAATGGCAGCGCATCCGCTCGGGACTGGAGGACGCGTTCATTCACCTCATGGAAAAATCGCAGGACAACTTCCGCGTGTGATCCACAGATGAAAAAGCATCCACCATTTTCCCTCGCGCGACTCTGGGCGATCATCGTGAAGGAATTCATGCAGATGCGCCGCGACCGGCTCACGTTTGCGATGATGCTCGGCATCCCGCTGCTCCAGCTCACGCTCTTCGGCTATGCGATCAATTCCGATCCGCGACACCTGCCCGCCGCCGTGCTGCTCGCCGACGATGGCCCGCAGG
>JANXZI010000013.1 GCA_025355595.1 Spartobacteria bacterium | reverse complement strand
GACCGGCCATCCCTTTCCCGAAATCTCGCCGAAATTCATGGAGAACTGGGAGTGGACGACGGGCCGCAGCGCCGACGAGATCGGTGAATACATGGCGTATGCACTCCGCATTTTGAAAAATGTCGGCCTGCCGTGCGAGGGCATCACCACGCCGGGCGGGTTCGGAAAAAAGGCGCGACCGCAGATGATCCAAGCGGTGTATCAGGCCGTGCATGAAGTCTTCGGCACGGAGATCCCAAACTATTTCACCGACCTCTTCACCGAACCGGGAAAAAGCGTCGCGCCCGTGGTGCAAGGCGTCTCCGGACTCGATGGCCCCGATCCGCGCTGCACCGTGTCCATCCCCGGCTGCACGGGCGACTGGACGGGCGGCTGGGACTGCATCACGCCCGCAGGCGCGGACAAATTCATCACCGCTGACGGCCAGCACGGACGCATGGTGGATGTAATCAAAAGCGGCGAACCCGCGCTCATGTTCGGCCACTGGACGGGCATCTATTTCAACGGCTACGAACTCGGCTTCAAAATTTTCGAGGAAGTCGTGCAGCGCCTGCGCAAGCGCTTCGACAACCTCGTGTGGATGAAGCTGAGCGAAATCTCGCGCTACTGGGCCGCGAAGGAACTGACGGAGATCGAGCGCGCCACCGACGGCCTCGCATTCCGCGCCCCGTTCGCGTGCCCGGATTTCACCGTGCGGTGGAAAGGCGCGCCGGCTCACGCACCACTGCTCGTCGTCGGCGCAGCACGCGCGGAACTCAAGGAGGTGAACGCCCCGCTCAAGCTCGCCCCCGGCACTTGGTGTGCGGACGGCGAGCACAGCATCGCGTGCCTCGCGCTGCCGAAAGGCGAATCGAAACTGCACGCCGCCTGAGCCCGCAAAGAATTTGCGGCGCCGTGAGTCTTCCATTCGCAGCCCGCATCCGCGCACCAAAACACCTCCCATGAAACTCCTCCTCCGTTCATCCGCCATCATCACAACCGCGTTCATCCTCTCGCACGGCGCCGCATTTTCCGCCGAGGAATCGAAGGCGCCCGACACCAAGAATCGCGTCGCGCAGGACGTGCCATACGCCGAGCCCTCGAACCCGCGGCAGATGGTGGATGTCTATGCGCCGCCGAATGCGAAAAATCTTCCCGTCGTGTTCTGGATCCACGGCGGCGGCTGGCAGGCGGGTGACAAGACGGCCGTGCAACTCAAGCCGCAGACGTTCGTGGACAAAGGATTCGTTTTCGTCTCGGTGAGCTACCGCTTCGTCCCGGTGGTGAAGATGGGCGACATCGTGCGCGACATCGCGAAGGGCCTGCGCTGGACGCACGACAACGTCGCGAAATACGGCGGCGATCCCGAGCGCGTCTTCGTGATGGGCCACTCCGCCGGCGCACAGCTCGCCGCGCTCATCTGCACCGACGATCGCTACGCGAAGGCCGAGGGCCTCTCCTTTGCCATGCTCAAAGGCTGCGTGCCCGTGGATGGCGACACCTACGACGTGCCGCTCGAAATCGCGACGACCACCGCACGCCGCAATTCCCTCGGGCAGCCCCCGCCAAAATTCGGACACCCGGAAAAATTCGGCGACCCCGAGCACCAGCGCGATCTCTCCGCCGTGAATCACGTCGCGAAGGGAAAAGGCATTCCGCCATTTCTGCTCCTGCATGTCGCCGTGCATCCCGACACCACGGCGCAGGCCGAGCGCCTGCGCGATGTCCTCGTCGCGTCCGGCATCTCCGCAAAAACTTTCGCGGCGAACGACACAAACCATAGCAAGCTGAACGCCGACCTCGGCGAACCCGGCGATCCCGCGACGAAGGCACTGTTCGATTTTGTCGCCGAAGCGCTGAAGAAGTGAACCGGAAGTAGCGCCGCGCGGCGGGTCTGCTATGCGTGTGCGCCGATGAGCAATTCACGCCTGAGATTCCGCGTCGAGGCGACGGCCACGGGCACCCGTGCCCGCGCGACGACATTCCACACCGCGCACAACGAAGTGCGCACGCCCATCTTTATGCCCGTCGGCACGCAGGCGACAGTGAAGGGCCAGCTCACGCAATCGCTCGAAGATGCCGGCTCGCAGATCCTGCTCGCGAACACGTACCACCTGCTGCTGCGTCCCGGCCCGGAAGTCTTTCGCCGCACGGGCGGCATCCACGGATTCATGAGCTGGAAAAATTCCGTGCTCACGGACTCCGGCGGGTTTCAGATTTTCTCGATGGCGCTGGAGCGCACGATGACGGAGGAAGGCGCGAGCTTCCAAAGCTACCTCGACGGAAAGCGGATCCTGCTCAGCCCCGAGGTGAGTATCGAGACGCAGAAGGCGATCGGCAGCGACATCATGATGGCGCTGGATCAGTGCATCCCATCGACCGCGGGCGAAGCCGAGGCGCGCGCCGCACTCGAGATCACGCAGCGCTGGGCCGCGCGCAGTCTCGCGGCGCGCGCCGATTCCCCACAGGCGCTCTTCGCCATCGTGCAAGGTGCGCTCTTTCCCGCGCTCCGGCGCGAGAGTGCGGAGGGCCTCACCGAGATGCCGTTCGATGGATTCGCCATCGGCGGCCTTGCAGTCGGCGAGAGCCGCAGCGAGCGGCAGGATACCTGCGAACTCACCGCGCAAATGCTCCCGCACGATCGCCCGCGCTACCTCATGGGCGTCGGCACGCCGCTCGATATCCTCGAAGCCGTGCATCGCGGCGTGGACATGTTCGACTGCATCATCCCCACGCAGGTCGCGCAACGTGGCGCGGCTTTCACGTCGCGCGGGTTTCTGCAACTGCGCCGCAGCGTGTACAAATATTCCGAAGACGCGCTCGATCCGCTCTGCACGTGCCCGACGTGCGCGCGCTACTCGCGGGCTTATCTGCATCACCTGACGAAGTGCGGCGAGCACCTCGGCTGGCAGCTCCTCGGGCAGCACAATCTCTATTTCTATCACCAGCTCATGCGCGAGATCCGGCAGAGCATTTTCGAAAATCGTTTCCTCGAACTTTACCGGGCAAAGAAAGCCTTCCTGCACGAGACGTGCGCGGATCATCCGATCCACAAGCAGAAGCCGCGGAAGAAAAAAATGGAGTTCCACCGCGGCAACTACGAGGTGCATTTCGCGCCGCAGGGCTTCGCGAGCATCCGGCAGATTTCCTCCGGCGAGATCATGCACTCGCGCACGCCGCCGATGGAGGAGGCGCAGCGGCTCTATATCGAGCAGTCCGGCCTCGCCGCGCGCCTGCGCATTTC
>JANXZI010000740.1 GCA_025355595.1 Spartobacteria bacterium | reverse complement strand
ATGCCCACCATGTTGGATTGCCCCAACATGATGAACACCTTGACCGGTTTCGTCATGTCGGCAGGCTTACCATCCGACTTCGGAATAGCGTGAGCGTCTGCGGCTGCGGAGTTCAGGGGGAACGCTGCCGCGGCAAGGGCGGCGAGCGTCAGGGTGGTTAGGATGCGGTTTTGTTTTTTCATGGGTAGAGTCGTTTTGTTGATAAGGTGGGTTGTAAGTGCCTCGGTGCGGGTTTTCATGTGCATCTAAAATAGTGCTGCTGGGTGTCATGCGACTGGAGTGGAGTCGTCTTCCGATTCAATGCGTCCCTGCATCTTTCCGCATCTTCAGCGTTGCTGCTGCGAATGCTTTTGCCATCAGCGCGACAAGCGAAGCCAGTGTGAGAAAAACTTGAGTAAGGAGGATGCGTGTCAGTTTCATGATTTTTATTTAGTATTTCATCTAAATACTTTCATTGTCGGTGCGGGCTGTTTCATCATGCCGAGCGCGGCTTCGGCGAACGCTTTGCCCATGAGCGCGAAAGTCTTCGCGCAGCCGAGGTAGTGATAGCCAGCGTTCGACGCGCCACGTTTCCACATCACGGCTTCGGCGGGCGAGATGAGTTCCGCCTCAAACTTTTTCAGGTGCTCCTTCTTCTGCTCCTCAGGCATCGAGCCGTCCTTGTTCGCGTGGTCCTTGTGCTTGCTGTTCAGAAAGTAACTCATCTGCCGCACCTTCGCGTGCTTGTTGTCAATGACCGCGAGTTCATCCGACCAGAACGGCGCCGTTTCCACTGCGACGACGTTGCCTTTGAACTCCGGCAGCGCCGCCGGAGCCGCCATTGCCTTGCGAAACTCCACGGTATCCGCACCCGCCTTCACACCGTCTATACCGAGCACGCCGATGACGAACGGCATCTTCGGCGCGCGGAGATCCTTCCGCACGTCGCGGATGAAGTCGGCCAGCCACACGCCGTATTTTGTATAGTCCCTTGTCTTGCCGTTCGCGCTCTTCGGGTAGGTGTTGCCGTCCACCATGTCGTTGAAGCCTTGCAGCCAGACAAAGCCGGCAATTTCGTAGCCCGCCGCCGGGTCGTAGGCGGGGCAGACGCGCTTTGGGTCGGCGAGCACGCTTTTTACATGCTCCACCATGTAGCGGTAAAAGCGCCCGGTTTCCTTTGCCTTCGCCGCCTTCTCTGCCGCGATGTCCTTGCCCTGCTTCTGCATCTCCGCGAATTGCGCCTCGCTGAAAACATACGGCCCGGCGCTCGGCGGTCGAAATTCGGTATTGAGGCTCCTGCCGCCCCACGCCGTCTTGATGATGAGCACCGGCTCCGCGAGCGCCGCGTCCATCGTGAGACCGAAGGTAAACTCCGGCCCGAGCTTCCCGCCATCCTTCGTGGGATTATCACCTCGGGCGCCGTAGCCCGTCGTGAGCTTGCCGAGTCCTTCGCCATTGGCGCTGCCGTCGTATTTGCCGGTGAGATAAGAAATCCAGACGTGGTCGCAAACGCGCGGTTTCCCATCCGCGCCGCGCATTATTTTCAAAAGCGGCGCGGTCGATGGATCATCGCCGATGTAGTCGAAGGTCTCGATCCTCGCGTGCCCCTCCATGTTCGACTGCCCGGCGAGGATGAAGACTTTGAGCGGCTTCGCGTCTGCGCTGGCAGCGGCGAAAAGTGCGATGAGGAGGAATGTGGCGAGGTGTTTCATGGCGTTGTCCTTTGGAGGGTGCTTTATTTGAGATGGATGAGTTTCGGGGTCGCGGCTTCGACGGCAGCGATGGTTTCGCGGACACTGGCGGCCTTCACGAGCACCAGGCTCTTGGGTAAGCCCACAAAAAACCTTGAGGGCCGCGGCGCGGCATTGATGGGTTCGCTTTTGAATGGCGTCATTTGGCGTGGTCCGAGAAATCCAAAACACGCTTGATAGGTCCGCCAGTCACGGTGATTTTGTCGCTGCCAAAGTCCGCGTTAAGATAGGGGCTTTGGTAAGCCCGGCTTCTCCGGCGGCGTGCGCGAAGTATTTGGCAACTTCCCCGGCGTGTTCGCGTATTCCTTCGCGCCGATTCTCTTCTGGGCCTCGGGATTCAAGGCGATGTAGTCCGTCGCCCGTTTGAGCAGGCGCGCGTTGGCCTCGTCTGTCTTTTCGTTAAG
>JANXZI010000710.1 GCA_025355595.1 Spartobacteria bacterium | reverse complement strand
GCGATCGTGGACCCGAGCCTCGCGATCCGCGAGGAGTTTACGGCGTTCACGGCGGTGACGAAGGACGGGCAGACGCTCACGGGTTTCATCGAGGCGCAGACGCCGCAGTCGGTGACGATGCGCGATCTGAATTCGCAGAAGCTCGTGCTGAGCCGCGCGGATCTGAAGTCGCTCACGGCGTCGCCGATGTCGCTGATGCCGGAGGGGCTGCTCGATGCGCTGAGCGAGCAGCAGGTGCGGGATCTTTTTGCGTATCTCGTGAAAAAGTGATGCCGTTCAGCGCGCGGTCGTGGCCGCTTTTTCCGGCGAGGCGATCTCGGCGGGGAGGATCGAGTCCGGCCGCAGGAACTCGACGATGCGGCGCTCGAAGGCGGTGCGGGCGTCCTGCTCGTTTTCAATTCCGGTGATGGCGACTTCGAGGGTCTGCTGGCCGAGGTGTCGCTTGCGCTGGACCACGGCGCGCCAGCGGCTGGCGGGGCTCCATGCCTCGGGGACTTCGGCGGCACCGGGTTCCTTGTGGTCTTCCCAGATGCAGAAAAAGACGTAGTACTTCTGTTCGTGGGCGTCGAAACGGTAGGTGCGGAAGACGAGTTCGATGTCGCCCTTCCGGATGACCGAGGGCTCGTAATCGGCGATGTGGAGGAATCCTGCGCCGGGCAGGCAAATGTCGGGGTTGTGCCAGCGGGCCTCAATGCGGGTGGTGGCGACGCCGGGCAGCCAGCGGAAGTGGAACATCGTCCAGCGCGAGCCGTCGTCCTCGCGCCAGTGGGCCTGCCGGCCGCTGTCGAATCCGATGCTCTTCACGGTGGGGGTGAGCGGGATTTCGGCGAAGGCGGGCTTCTGCTCGGGCCATTCGATGCGCCACCAAGCGGGGTTCCCCGGCGGGGCGCTGCGGTACCAGAGCTCGGTGCCGGCGGCGACGAGGACGGCCCACGCAGCGAGTGCGGCGACGAGTGCGCAAGGCAGGCTTTGCGGCGGGCTGATTTCCGCGGGGGCGAGGGCGCGACCGAGCTTCGGGCGAAGCAGAAGGGCGAGGCCGAGGAGGCCGACGAAGCAGATGCCGAGGATGGTGAAGCCGGCGGGGTCGTGCCATTTTCCGATGGCAGGGATGCCGTCGCGCTCGGCGATCCAGGTGAGGAGCATCGCGCGGCCGACATTGCAGAAAAATGCGAAGACGACGCCGGAGCCGAGGAGCACGAGGCGGGAGCGGAGCGGAAATGACCAGAGCTGGCCGAGAAAGAGGGCGGCCATGATGGTGGCCTGAAATGAGCGGACGCCGCTGCACGCTTCCTCGATGCCGACGACGCCCTGGCCGATGCGGATGAGGTTGCCCTCCTGGATGGCGGGGACTGCGCAGACGTTCAGGCCGGTGACGGTGAGCGTGGCGACCCAGCTCGTGAAGGTCTGGATGATGCCCTGCTCGATTTTCGTAGGCCACGGCACGGCGACGAAGATGAAGGTGATCGGGAACGCGAAGTGGAGGAGCCACGGTCTCCCGCTGGCGAGATACACGGCGCTGAACGAGATGCCGACGACGGCGATGGCGAGCGACCATTGCGCGAGGCGCCAGTCCGGCGTGGCCTCGAGGAGCAGGCGAATGGGCAGCAGACTTGCGGCGAGGACGGTGATGAGCAGAAAGGCGGGGCCGCGCCGCTTCGGAGGTGCAGGGGAAGGCCGCGTGTGCCAGCATTCCCAGAGGAGGAACAGCGCGAGCGCGGGGACGGTCCAGCCATAGGCATACTGCGGGTTCGTGGACCAAAATGCGCTGAGGCTCCGGACCAGACCGGCCCAGAGGAACAGAAACGTGAGGATGGAGAGCCAGGCAAATCCCCGCCAGCGGTGGTTCATCGTTTTGACGTTTTCACAGAAGTGGCAAAAGCCAAGGCAAACATCTTCGAGACGATGTAACGATGGGTGACGCCAAGGCAAACGCATCAAAATTCGCATGGCGGGCATTGCCAGGGGGAAGGCCGCTGCGCGGGGCTCAACGTCGAACGTCTAACGTCCAACGTCTAACGCCGAACTTTTAAGGTTCAGCAGCCGGCCTCAGACTGCGCACCGTTCGGCGTTAAAAGTTCGATGTTCGATGTTCGACGTTGCGCCTCCGCAGGCATCCCTCCATGTTCCGAACTGCTGCTCCTCGCGCTGACAGAGCATTATGATGCGTTAACCTTGGGATGACGCGCGGCATGCTTGCGCGCGTCCCCATTTTCCATACGCTCTTGCGGAGAACGGGTGCCGGCCACACGGCATGCATGCACGAGAAACAATCCATTTTCTAAGCGCCATGCCTGCCAACAAATCCGGAAGACGACGACGCACTTTATACTGGCTCGTGGCGGTCGCGGTGGCCGGGTTCGCAGCGGCGTTCTTCGCACGGCCGTATGCGGCGGCAGCCTACCACCGGTGGAGTGCGCAGCGGCTCGTGCGCCGGGCGGCGGATTCGCTCGCGCAGGGGGATCCGCGGCGGGCGCTGCTGGATGCGAAGACGGTGCTGCGGAAAAATCTCGGCGATGCGGAGGCCACGCGCATCATGGCGCAGGCGCTGGAGGCGCTCGGGATGCCGGAGGCGGAGGATTGGCGCCAGCGTCTCGACTGCCTGCGCCCGGGCGACGCGGAGAATGTGCCGGCGCTGGCGAGGGCATTGCTGAAATCGAGCGGCTGGGAATCCGCGGAGCAGTGCCTGGACACGCTCCCGCCGGCGGCGCGGGACAGCGCGGCCTTCCACGCCGTGGCCGCGGCGATCTCGATGGAAAAGCGGGACACGGTGGCTGCGGAGTCGCACCTGGCAGAGGCGGCACGGCTGGAGCCGGGCGACAAGCGCCACCGGCTGAGCCTGGCGGCGGTGCGCCTCGATTCGAGGATCCCCGGCCAGCGCGAGGCGGCGCTCGCGGCGCTTCGCGAGATGCGCACGAGCCCGGCGACAAGCATCGAGGCGCTGCGGCAACTGCTGGCGGATGCGACCCGCCGACGTGAGGCAGCCTCGGCGCGCAACCTGGCAGATGCGCTCGTCGCGGAAGGGACATGCACTTTCAAAGACAGGCTCGCGCGCCTGACGACTCTGCGGCTGACCGCCGACGCGCGTTCGACGCCGTATCTTCTCGAATTGCGCGATGCGGCGATGGGCGACGCGACGAATCTTTACACGCTGCTGATGTGGATGAATGCGAACGATCTCGCGCTGATGGTGGACGAGTGGGTGCGCTGGATGCCGCAGGAGATGATCTCGCGCCCGCCCGCCGCGCTCGCCGTGGCGGAGGCATTCATGCGGAGCGGGGCATGGCAGCGGCTGGAAGATCTCACCGGCACGGCAAAGTGGGGCGAGGTGGATTTTGTGCGAAAGGCATTCCTGGCGTGCGCGCTGGAGCACCTCGGCGAGGAGGAGGATGCCGCCAAGGAATGGGCGGATGCCGTCGCCGCCGGGCGCGGCCGGGGCAATGCGCTCGATCGGCTCGCGAGATTTGCGATCCAGGCAAAGTGGGAAAGGCGCGCGGGCGAACTCATGCGGGTCCTCGCAGGCATGCCGCAGTGCCCGCGATGGGTGACGGATTCGCTGTGGAAGGATGCCCTTCAGCGCGGCGACACCGCGCAACTCCAGAAAATCAGCAGGATTCAGGTGAAGGCCGATCCGAGAGGGATTGCCGCGCGGAACAACTACGCATTCCTCTCGCTGCTCATGCGGAACGCGGAGGGCAATCCGCAGCGCATCGCCGAGGCGCTCCACCGCGAGCATCCTGAGAATGCGCTCGTCACCGCCACCTACGCACTGTCGCTTTACCAGCAGGGCCGGCCTGCGGATGCCGTCGTGCTGATGACGGCGCTGAAGCCCGAGGATTTGCGCCATCCTCAGGTCGCACTGTATTACGCCATCTTCCTCCTCGCGGAAAGGCAGCCGGAAAAGGCGGCCGAATATATGACGCTCGCGAAAAAGTGGCCGATGCTCCCCGAGGAAACCGCTCT
>JANXZI010000709.1 GCA_025355595.1 Spartobacteria bacterium | reverse complement strand
ACCCGGCGCAACGGCTGCGGAAAGAGCACGCTGCTCAAAATCATCGCGGGCGATTTGCAGCCGGATGAGGGCGAAGTCTCGCGCCGCCGCGGCATCATGACCGGCTTCCTGTCGCAGACGTTCGACCTCGATCTCGATGCGACCGTGGAAGCCAACGTCCTCAGCGGTGCGCAGCACATCCTCGACATCATCGCCGAATACGAAGCCACGCCCGGCGACTCGCACCGCGGCGCGGATTTGCTCGATGAGATCGAGCGGCATGACGGCTGGAATCTCGATTCACGGCTGAAAAGCCTGCTGCAAAATCTTCACGCGCCCGCACCGGATCGCATCGTTCGCCCGATGAGTGGCGGGGAAAAGCGCCGCGTCGCACTCTGCCGCGCGCTCATCGCGCAGCCGGAGCTTCTCATCCTCGACGAACCGACGAACCACCTCGATCCGCAGAGCGTCGAGTGGCTGGAGAATTTCCTGCGCAGCTATCCCGGCACCTGCTTCCTCGTCACGCACGACCGCTACTTTCTCGATCGCGTCGCCACGCGCATCGTCGAACTGAAAGGCGGTGCGTTCTATTCGTATCCCGGAAACTACCAGCAATACCTCACCACGAAGGCCGAGCGCGAAGCCGGCGAGGAAGCCTCGGAAGGCCGCCGCCAGAAATTTCTCGCGCGCGAACTCGAATGGGTGCGCAAAGGCCCGAGCGCGCGCCGCACGAAAAGCGTGGACCGCATCGCGCGTTACCACGACCTCGCCGCGCAGGCCGGACCGATGCGCGAGGAGGATGTGGACCTCATCATCCCGCCGCCGCCGAAACTCGGGAACACGATCCTCGATCTCGTGAATGTCGGCGTAGAAATCGGCGGACAAAAACTTTTCGACTACCTCTCCTTGGAGCTTCCTGCCGGTGCGCGCGTCGGCTTTGTCGGACGCAACGGCGCGGGCAAGACCACGCTGCTGCGCATCATCCTCGGCGAGCAGGAGCCCACATGGGGCAAGGTAGTCCGCGGCGCGCGGACGGTGATCAATTACGTGGACCAGAATCGCGAAGTCCTGCGCGACGAGGAGAGCGTGATGGAGGCCATCTCCGGAAAAAGCGACTGGGTCGTGCTCGGCGAGCACAAGCTGCATGTCCGCAGCTACCTGAAGCGTTATCTTTTCACCGATGAGGCGATCAATGGCCGCATCAAATCACTCAGCGGCGGAGAGCGCAGCCGGCTCGCGATCGCGAAGATTCTGCTGCGCGGCGGCAACCTGCTCATCCTCGACGAGCCGACGAACGATCTCGATCTCTCGACGCTGCAAATCCTCGAGGAAGGTCTCGCCGAGTTCGGCGGCTGCGTGCTCGTCGTCAGCCATGATCGCTGGTTTTTGAATCGCGTTTGCACGCACATCCTCGCCTTTGAGGACGACGGTCGAGTGGAGCTGAACGTCGGCGACTACGACTACTACCTCGAAAAAAAGCGCACGCTCGCCAAGGCGCCAGTCGCCGAGATTTCGAAGCCCGTCGCAAAGCTCGCTGCCCCGCAAGCCGCCCGCGCACGCAAGCTCAGCTACAAGGAGCAGCAGGAACTCGAAGGCATCGAAGCCGTAATCCTCGCCGCCGAAGGCGAAGCCGCGGAGATCGAGAAGACGCTGCACGACCCGACATTCTACGCGACTCGCTCGCGCGAATTCCCCGAATGGGAGGCAAAGCTCGAAGCGAAGAAGGCGCAGATAGCGTCGCTCTACGCGCGATGGGAGCAACTCGAAGCGGTGCGTGTAGCGTCAGTCGCAGCGTCAGCCTGAGCGCGGTGAGAGCGTTTCATGCATCTTGGACGCCGGAGGAGTCATGGAAATAAGCCGGTGGTCGAGCGAGCACTGCGAGCAAAAACCACCGGAAACGCACACACGAAGGGGCCTCCACCCCGGAGGGGCGGCGGAAATCCGGTGTGTGCGTTTTCCGTGCGGACATTTTCCAGCGCCCCATCCGGGGCGCATCCGTTTTTCATTGATCCGGTGGTATTCGCTTCGCTCGACCACCGGCTAATTTCCATTGTCCCTGCGGGACACAATCAGGATGTCGCTGCAAGAATCACTCTCAATGCGTACGCGACACTTTAGGCGACGCTTGCCTCGCGCGAATCGGATTCGCGCCAGAGCGAATCCCTGAACACCCACACGAGCGCGAAGGCGGCGAAGATCACGGTGCCGATTTGCTGCACGGACATGGACCACAGATCACGCCGCCGGCCCGCGAATGCGATGAACGCGCCTCCGCCGATGAGGATGGTGATGGCAGCGGTGACGAGCGCGCGCATCCAGCGCGGGAATGGCCGGCTGAACGCCTCGACTACCGCGAGCGAGACGGCGGGCGCGAGCAGGATGTAGGTCGAGGATTCCGTCGCGGGGCCGAGCAGGAGCATCCAGCAGCATACGAGCGTGAAGATGAGTGTGAACAGCCGGTCGTCGGCCCATTTTTTCAGACGGCCGACGAAACACAGGGCGGCGATGACGCCGCCGCCGAGGATCTGGATGAAGAAGTAGAGGCGGAGATTCAGCTCGATGCCGCATGCGGCGAACAGCGTCCAGAGATCGCGCGGGCGGTTCATGATGTCGTGATGGCGCTCATCGGCTTTCCGCGTCGCGACCCAGTTCTGATACTGCTCGGCGACGTAGGCGGGCTTTTGCAAAATGAATGACAGCGCGCAGAGTGCGAGCAGCGCGG
>JANXZI010000671.1 GCA_025355595.1 Spartobacteria bacterium | reverse complement strand
CGAAGTTTGAAGTCGCAAACTACCGCGAGCAGTCGCTGAGCAGCGGCACCGAGGCGAGCGCGCTCGCGTTCATCCAGATCAAGCTCGCCGACGGACGCACGAAATGGGGCGCAGGCGTGGACACAAACGTCGAGCTCGCCGCGATCAAGGCCGTGCTCAGCGCGGTGAATCGGGCGGAGTGATCGCTGCACGCCATCGCGTTTCTTGACCAAAACCCAAGTTCGGGGCAATAAGCACCATGCCGATGACACTTGAACAAGTGACCCACGAAGCGCTCGGACTTTCCGAGGATGCGAGGGCGCGTCTCACGCGGACGCTTTTGGAAAGCATGGATGCTCCGCATGAAGAAACTGGCGTCGAGGAGGCGTGGGATTCCGAGGTCGCGCGGCGGCTGGAAAAAATCAAGTCGGGCGCGACCACGGGTAGGCTGGCGGCGGACGTGTTTGGCGAGATCCGCGCGAAATACCGCGCGTGAAACCAGTCCGCATCGATCCCGAAGCGGAGCAGGAGCTTTGGGATTCAGTGGATTTTTACGAGAGCAGGGAGGCCGGGATCGGGATGGAATTTGAACGCGAGGCACGCGAAGCGGTTCAGGAAATCCAAATCGATCCGCAACGATTTCCCGCAGGCACGAAAGGCACACGGCGACTGGTCATGCAGCGGTTTCCATTCATCATCCACTTCGCGAAACTGCCCGATGCGATCTGGATTCTCGCCTTCGCACACACGAGCCGGAAGCCCGGCTACTGGCAGCGGAGGATGTGACAAAATTCACGCCGCGATGAACTTTGCGCAGAATGCGCCGTCCACGGCGTCCACCCACGGGCGGACGTGGCGCGTGGTGTGCAGGCGCAGGCCGGGGATCGTGCGTGCGGCTTCGTCGGCGACGTGTTCGTTTTCCTCGGGCTCGAGCGAGCAGGTGGAATAGACGAGCGTGCCGCCGCTTTTCAAAAGCCCGGCGCAGCGGCGGAGGAGCGCAAGCTGTTGCGCGGGCATGCGGATGAAATCCTCCTCGCTCAATCGCCAGCGCACGTCCACGCGGCGGCGGATGACGCCGGTGTTGCTGCACGGTGCGTCCACGAGGATGCGGTCGAAGCTGCGGGGCGCGAGTTCGTCGGATTCCTTCATCGTGTCGAGGACGAGCGCGCGGACGTTCGTGGCACCGAGGCGACCGCAGTTTTCGCGCAGTCGCGCGACGCGGCTGTCCCACAGGTCGGTCGCGATGATCGTGCCTTCGCCGTGCATGAGGGCGGCGAGCGCGGTCGTCTTGCCGCCGGGCGCGGCGCAGGCGTCGAGGATGCGTTCGCCGGGGTCAGCGACGCGGCGGGGTGCCGCGGAAATGGAATGCGACAAGGGCGTCGCTGCCACGGGCGCGAGCATGTCGCAGGCGGCGAGCGTGCTCGGATCCTGCACGTAGCAGAGTCCGCGTTCGAGCCACTCAGTCGGGATGCGCGGGGCACGCAGCGAGAGCGGATGAAATGGATGCGGCTCCGCGCCGGGCAGCGAGGCGAGGAGTTCGTCGCGCGTGGTGCGGAGCGTGTTCACGCGGAGGAGGACGGGCGCGGGGGTGTTGTTCCATTCGGTGAGCGCCAGCGTGGCGTCGGCTCCGAAATTGGCCGTCCATTTTTCCAGCAGAAAATCGGGATGGCTCGTGCGGACGGCGAGCGGCGCGGCGGCGAGCGCGGCGAGCAATTTTTCCCGCTCGCGGTCGGCGCGGCGGAGGATCGCATTCACCAGCCCGCCGGCACGGCGCGAGAGCGAGACGGTTTCCTTCACGATCGCAAAGGCCGGCATGCGCGTGTGAAAAAGCTGGTAGAGCCCGAGGCGCAGCACGGCGCGCGTGTCGTCGTCCACGTCGCCGTCGCGCAGACGGGCGATGAGAAAATCCAATTCGGTGAGCCGGCGCAGCACGCCGTAAAAAAGCTCGGTGACGAGCGCGCGGTCGCGATCATCGAGGCGCGATGCGGCGAGTTTTTCGTGGAGCAGTTCGTCGGCGTGCGGGCGCTTCTGCTCCCAGTCTGCGAGCAGGCGGTGTGCGGTGGAGCGGGCGTTGGCTGCCACGGAGATCGTCCCGCGGCCTAGCGGTGAACCTTCTTCTGAAGACCGGCGACCATCGCGCGGCAGTGCGGCCATTTCTGCCGCGGGATGAGCACGGCGAGGCTGGTCGCGTAGCTGCCGAGCTGCAAAATCTCGATCTCCACGTAGCGCACGCCCCACCGGTTCATCTCGTCGCGCGTGGCCTTGTAAATGTCGATCGTGTAGCGGCCCACGAGCGCGCTGCCATAGTCCTCGACGATGTATTCGTCGCCTGTGGCGAGGATGCGGAAGCGTGTGCCCGCCGGCAGCCAGCTCCAGTCGGCGGCGGCGCTGTGCGTGGGCTTCAGGTAGCCGCCGACGGCGGTCGCGCGCCCGCCCGGCTCGCTGTGATGGTAGGCCGTCGTGCGGACATACATGCGGCGCGAGGCCGTCGTGCTGATCGGCCGGTCGGGCTTGACGGCGAGGCTTTGGGCATGGTCGGGCCGGGTGCCAGTCTTCGTGCCGGCACCGGTGGTGCAGGCCGCGAGCGCGGTAGCAGCAGCGAGGACGATCATGCGGAGTATGGCCGGAAATTTCATCGGGGAACCGAGCTGTTTAGCGAAACACGCCGGACGTGGGAACAGAAAAGGCGGAAGCCATCAGGACAAGCGCAGAAAAACACCGGGAAGCATTTCAACATCCACCGCCCAACGCCCAAGGGCAGCATCCGGACGCGAAGCGCTGCCTGCTTT
The DNA here is from genome assembly GCA_025355595.1 of Spartobacteria bacterium. Lineage (GTDB taxonomy): Bacteria > Verrucomicrobiota > Verrucomicrobiia > Chthoniobacterales > Chthoniobacteraceae > SXWH01. Next base: position 5,706 of record JANXZI010000671.1, on the reverse strand, counting down.
GGAAATTGGGCGTTGGGCGTTGGTAGTTGAGCGTTGAGCGTTGAGCGTTGAGCCCGCCGCAGCCACCTCATCGCAGAAACCTCCCGAGGTTCTCCTGCTCCCACTCGATCGAGCGGCGGTAGTGGCGGTAGTGGCGCTCCCTTTTCCGATAGCCTTCATGATGGACGATGCGCCGGCCCGCGGGGTCGTGGCGGTCGGGCACCACGGCGTGCAGCATCTCGTGGAAAACGATGTACTCGAGATACCACTGCGGCACGAACTGGCGATCCAGCAGCGGGTGGACGCGGATCATCCGGTCCTCTTCCTGGATGCTGGCGAAGACGATGGCGTTCCTCGGCTTCTCGCGGCGGCGGCGGCCCCACGCGATGGTATAGTTGCGGAGACGGTTGCGAAAATAACGCGCGTTCAGGCGGTCGAAGATCGCGCGGAGGTCGAACCAGCGGCCCTCCGAGGCGAACTCGAACTGCCGCTGGAATGGCGCGCGCACGGTCGCGAGGTGGTGCTTCCGGGCACGACCGCGCGGGTCCGCCGCGACGCGCGGCTGCGGGCGGGAGGGTGATTTGCGGCGGGTCTGGCGCTTGGGCATGGCGTGCGTTTGGACACGCAAATCACGGGCACGTTCACGCCCTTCGCAAGCGACTTACGCTTCGGGCGAAATTGATTTTCCCCGCTCGCCCAGAAGTTGCTCCAAATGTGCTACGCGGGCGCGAAGTTTATGGAGGCTGTGGATTTGCGCGACTTGCTCCTTCCACTCGCGCGCCGGGATCGCAGGGCTGCCCATGTAGATCTGTTTCGCCGGCACGTTTTTGCTCACCCCAGCCTGCGCGCCGACGATGACGCCGTCGCCGATTTCCACATGTCCGACCGTGCCGACCTGGCCCGCGAGCGTCACATGATCGCCGATCTTCGTGCTGCCGGCGACGCCCACGAACGCGCAAAGAATGCAGTGTTTTCCGATCACCACATTGTGCCCGATCTGGACGAGGTTGTCTATTTTCGTGCCCTCGCCGATCCACGTCCGGCCGAAGCGCGCGCGATCCACCGTGCTGTTTGCGCCGATCTCGACCTCGTCGTCCAACTGCACGATGCCGCTTTGCGGGATCTTCACCTGGCGGCCGCCATGCAGCTCGAAGCCGAAGCCATCGCCCCCGATCACTGCGCCACCATGCAGGATGACGCGGTTTCCGATCTTGCAACGGAAGCCGATGCTCACCCGCGGATGGATCAGGCAGTCGCCGCCGATCTGCGCCTCGTGCCCGATGTAGCTGTGCGCGCCGACGACGGTTCCCGCGCCGATGGACACGCCCTCCTCGACGACGGCGTGAGGCTGGATGCTCACGCCCGCGCCGAGCCGCACGCCCGGCGCGACGACCGCGGTGGGATGCACGCCCGGCGCAAAACGCACCGGCGGCGGCGCGAACTTTTCGATGACCTTGGAAAATGCGAGCGTCGGATTTTCGCACCGGATGCAGAGCGCGGGCACCTCCTCGGCGAATGCGAACGGCACGAGCGCGGCCGTGGCCCTCGATGCGCGGAGCTTCGGGAGGTACTTCGGATTCCCGAAAAAAGTCACCTCGCCCGGCAATGCCTCCGCCAGCGCGGCGGCGCCGGAAACCGTCGCCGAACCATCGGCCCCGGAAGCAAGCTGGCCGCCAACGAGGGCGGCCAGCTCAGAAACGGAAATCTCCACGGCGGGGACTACTTCTTGGGCTTGGGGGCCACCGGGGCCACCGGGGCCTCGGGCTCGGGCGTGGTGGACTTGGGACGGGTGGCGTTGAGCTTCTCGACGATCTCCTTCGTGAAGTCGTAGCTCGCCTTCGCGGTGATGACCACCGGGACGTTATTGATGCTGAATCCCGAGGAGTCGAAGACGAGGTCGTAGTTTTCCGAGTCGGTCTTCGCCTTCACGATGACGAGGATTTCATCCACGATGTTGTTGCGGATGCGGAGTGTCTGGTCAGCGAGCTGCTTTTCCTTCTCGGCCTGGTATTGCTGGAGTTCGCGCATCATCGTCTGCCACTCGACGATCTTGTCATCGCGCTCCTTCATTTTCTTCTGCCGGGTGGTCTCCGCCAACTCGGGTTTCTTGACCTCATCATTCAGCTTCTCGATGGAATCCTGAAGGATCTTGCGCTTCTCCATCCGCTCGTCGATGTCACGCTTCAGGCTGGCGCGGGTCTCGCTCATCCGGGTCTCGGCCTCCTTCGTGCGCCAGAAGGACTCGAAGATTTTTTTCATGTCCACCGTGCCGATCTTGATTTCGGCGGCAGCGGTGCCCGCGCTGGCGAGCGAGAGGACGAGTGAGAGGAATGGGATGAGGAGGTGTTTTTTCATGTGCAAAGGTGAGGATAGACCCGCGGGATGCGGGAACGTTCAATATTTGTAGCCGATGTTGAATTGGAATTTGCCGCCGGAGTTGTTGAACCGGTCGGACATCATGGGGATGCCGTAATCAATCCGGATGGGGCCGATGGACGGGATTTCCAGCAGCAGGCCGATGCCGTAGTTGCTGTTCAGTCCGCCGGATCCGTTCGGGTCCTTCTTCGCGCTGAACTCGTAGGAGCCGCTGCTCACGAAGCCAATGTCGTAGAAAAATGCCGCGCGCACTTTTTCAATGATCGGCACGGTGTACTCTGCGGTGAACCGCGCGAGCGATCGGCCGCCGATGGGTTCGCCGAAGCCGTCCTTCGGGCCGACGTCGCGGTAGCGGAAGCCGCGCAGGCTGTTCGCACCACCGAGGTAGAGGCGGTCGAAGATCGGCACACGGTTGCCGCCCGACCAGGTGTCCACACCGGCGATCTGGCCCTCAAATGAGAGGATGGTCTCGTGCGGCAGGGCGATGTATTTCGAGGCGCTCAGGTCGAAGCCGTAGATGCTCTCATTGCCGCCGAGGAAGCCACCTGCGACGTACACCTGCGCATCTGCGCGCCAGCCCTTGGTCGGGAGATAGACCTTGTCGCGGGAGTCGTAGCTGATGCTGGCGCTGACCTGGCTCTTCAGGTAGTTCTGCCTTTCCGCGAGGATCTGCGGCGAGGCAAAGGCGGAGAAGCTGTGGAGCTGGATTTCCTCGAGGCGATATTCGAGGCGCAGCGCGGTGAAATCATTGATCGGAATCCGCATGAACACCTCGCCACCGTAGCGCCGCTCATTGTACACGCTGCTCGTGTAGCTCGCGTCGCGGTAATACAATTCGGTGCCGAGCGAGAGCTTCTTGTCCAGGAAGTACGGCTCGGTGAGGCTGATGATGAAATCCTTGCGCTTCGAGCCGTACTGGATGCGCGTGCGGAATTTCTGCCCGCCGCCGGTGAAGGCGTTCTTCTTCTTTTCGCCGTTCGCCGTCTTGCCGGGCCAGTTGAAGAGGTCGAAATTCGACTGCTGGAGCTCGACGAAGCCGAGCAGGTTGTCCACCGAGCTGAAGCCCGCGCCGAAATTGAACGAGCCGGTCTGCTTCTCGGCGACATCCACATTCAGATCGCGCCGACCGGGCACCGAGAGGAGCGGCTCCGCAGGGCGCACCTCGACGCGGGAGAAATATTGCAGGTTCTCGAGCCGCGCCTTGGTCGCGTCCGCCTTCACGGTGTTGAAAAGGTCGCCAGGCGCGAGTGCGGATTCGCGGCGGATGACCTTGTCCTTCGTCTTCGTGTTGCCGGCGATGTTCACCTTGTCCACGTAGTACGCGACGCCCTCGTCGATCTGGAAGTTCACATCCATCCGGCCGGCTCCGGTCGGCACCGGCGACGGGATCACCGCGACTTCGAGGTAGCCCTTCGTGCCGTACATGTCGCGGACGGTCTTGATGTCCGCGGCGAGCGCCTGCGGCGAATAAATCGCGCCCGGCTTCAGCTTCAGCCGCTGTGCGATCTCGTCCGCCGCGAAGACGCGCGCACCGGAGATCGTCACCCTGCCGACGTGCGACTGGGTGCCCTCGCTGATCTGGAAAGTGACATCCGCGCTCGATCCCATGCGGGTCACGCTCGGCCTCCGCACATCCGCCTGGAGGAAGCCCTTGCTCTGGTACAGCTCGCGGAGCGCCCGCACATCATCGTCGAAGCGATCACTGCTCAGCTTGCCCGCCGTCGAGGAGAGGAAGTTCATGATCCCCTTCGGCTTGCTCGTCACGACCTTCAGCAGTTCCGAGCGCTTCACCGCGTTGTTGCCGATGAAAACCACATGGCTGATGCTGCCCTTCGCCCCCTCGTTCACATCGAACACCGCACGCACTGCGCCCTGCTTGCCGACATTCTCCGTGTGATAGCGCACGTCCACATCTCCGTAGCCCTTGCCCTGGTAGTACTCGATGATCTTCTGCCGGTCCGCCGCGAGCGTGGACTCGCTCACCGCACCGCCCGCCTTCGAGGAAATCTCGTCGCGCAGCTTCGAAGTCTTCGCCTTCGTGTTCCCATTGAAGACCACCTCCGCAAGCGTGCTCTTCGTCGTCACGATCACGATCACCCGCCAGCCGTCGCCCTGCGGCTCGCCGTAGATGCGCACGTTGCCCGCGTTCCCCGTCGCCATGATGCTCCGCACATCGTCCTCCGTCACGCGCGGCGAATACGGGCGTCCCACGCGCGTCCGCATATTGGCGACGATCTTCTCCCGCGAAACCGTCTGCGGCCCCAGGAACTGCACATCAATCGCCCTCACCAGCGGCATGCCCGGCACCTCCTGGGCCTCCGCGGTCTGGGGCGCGAAAAGTGCGAGCGGCGCGAGCGGCAAAATCAAAAACGCGGCGATGCAGTGGGTGAGGATGCGTGACTTCATGTGATAGATGTGGCGCACCGGCAGGATGCCTCCCGGCGCGAAGCGGCGGATTAGGCGGAGTGCGGGCCGTGACGTCAAGCGGGCTTTTGTAAAAGTAGCCGCCCGATTTTCGACCCGGCACGTTGCTCATGTCCTCACGGCACACGGGAGAGCAGGGGCGCGGTGCCGGAAGCCAGGCTTCCAGCCTGCCGTCTCCGGCGCGGCAGGCCGGAGGCCCGCCTGCCCTCACCGCCGGGACAGCGGTTTTCCGCAGCAAATCCTGCGGTGTTTCCTTCTCTTTTCTCCGCTTCTCTGCGTCCCGGTCTCGCGGGGACTCCGGGCTTGACCGTTTCGCTTTTCGCGGAAAGGCTCTCGCCCATGGCTTCCCTTTGCCGCAGATCCACCCCTGTCGGCCACCGTTTTAGACGAAACTCCACCCCATGCCTCCCCCGCGTTATGCGAAACCGACTTTCGCCTACTTCATGTTAGGCCACTTCGCACACGTCCCGTGTAAAAACGCATTCATAGAGCACCATAATCACGAAACACCTTTCACCGGAAGAACCGGCATCAACCAAACAAGACACAAGTATGAGCAACAACAAGCCAGACAAACAACGCGAGAAGGAACGTAACGAACAGTTCGCAAGCCGTCAGAAAGCGAGTGACAGCGCTTTCAAACAACGGGAGAAGGAGCGCAACGATCAGTACAAGAGCCGAAACAAGAAGTAGGAGCGATTCCGACAGAACGCACCCACGCCTATGCGCTGCATAGCGAACCGCTACGGCGCGTCACGGCACCTGCTGTTCTTCGCTCCACGTTTATCTCTAGCTCGATTATCTGTCCTCCGTTCCACCCGTTGGGCAGGTGCCGCGCCGCGCCTCCGCGGTCGCTGAGCTTGGGGTCGTTAGGCGTCGCTACGCACATCCTGTGAACGAGACCATTTCAATCCACAGAAGCTCGCC
>JANXZI010000665.1 GCA_025355595.1 Spartobacteria bacterium | reverse complement strand
GCAGGCAGATGAGATTGTATAATTTAAACCTTTAAGTCCAAAACGGATGGTCATTAAACCAGTCGCCATATTAGGAATAACGGCAGGAATAAAAAAAGGAGAAACTCTTTTAGGCCCTTTATCAAATAACGTATGAGCAGTTCTTTCTATTTCCGGAAAGCCACCAATTCCCACACCAAGAATACTTCCCATGCGATGAGCATCGTAAATGTTGTTGGTTTGTTGATTGGTGCCGCGCTTCCTGTAGCCGCCGTCGTGAGACGGCGGGCACGCTGAAATACACGGGCGCTTCCGAGGAAGTGCCCGCGCTCTCACGAGCGCGGCTACGGGTGTTAGCCGATGATGCCGAGGATGTCGTCTTCGCGCATGATGAGATAGCTAGTGCCATCCACCTTGATCTCAGTGCCGCCGTACTTGCTGATGAGCACGGTGTCGCCGGCCTTCACGGTGAAGGGGATAAGTTTGCCGTCATCATCACGCTTGCCGGTGCCGAGGGCGACGACTTTGCCTTCCTGCGGCTTTTCCTTGGCAGTATCGGGAATGATGATTCCGCCTTTTTTGACTTCCGCTTCCTCGAGCTGCTGCACGAGGACGCGATCCCCGAGGGGACGAACGTTGACTTTTGCCATGTTATTTATGTGGTTGTTGGTTTGTTGTTGCTTGTGGGTTTTTAACAAACCCAAGCCGGCATTGCGGCTTAGGTTCGATAAATTGGTAGAAAATGCGGGCATCGCGAAAGCGAGGCAGCCGATGGCGAGGGTAAGACGGCGTTTCATTTGGAAAGGTAGGCTTCAGTCTGCGTGATGAATTCCGCAGCGCGTTGGAGTTGCTCGGCAGCCTCTTCGGATGCAATGTCCGGGTGCAGGTCGTAGTCGCTCTTTGTGCGGAGTTCGGATGCGTCAATCAGATAGCGGTGCAGTTCACGCGGCAATATATCGGTCGCGGCAAATTCACGGCCAAACGCACCGATTAACTGCCCGTGGCTCTTGTAACTCTGCCCCTTGCCCAGCAGCAGCGCATTGGCACAGTAAAACATCGAATAGTAGGCGTCACTCACCGCCCAGCGCGCAAAATTTTCCTGAGATTCGAGCGTGTGCTTCCCGACCGCCAAGCGCTCCTTCGCCATCTTGAGCCATTCGGACTGTTCCGTAATCATAGCGATACACCCTCCTCGCGCACATTGAGAAATAGCGGCGTCCGGTCGTTCTCCAGGCGCTGCCGCGACACAGCAGAGCACTGGATGACTGCCTCATTCGCCAGGCAAATCGGCCACACAATGTCCGAGATCGCCTTGCGCTCGACGCGCTGGTTCGGCTCATCATTCAGCGCGACGAGCAAATCGAAATCCGAATGCTCCTTGTGATCCCGCCGCGCCCGCGAACCAAACAGCACGACCTTGCCCAGACGTTCGCCGTAGTGCCCGTGCAGGGCGGCGACCACCTGATCAAGAATCTGGCGCTCTTTGGGTTCGTAGATCATCCGGTGTTAGCTTGTGCTACTTCTTCTTATTCTCGTCCACGACTTCGAACTCCGCGTCCACGACGTCGCCGTCGGGTTTCTTTGCGGCACCTTCGGCGGCTCCGGCCTGGCTCGCGCCTTCGGGCTGGGCTCCGGCCCCGGAGGCGGCAGCGTTCTTGTAAAGTTCCTCGCTCGCGGCTTGGAACTTATTCTGAAGGTCGGTGTAAGCGGTCTTGATGGCCTCGGTATCGCTACCTTTGAGCGTCTCGCGGACGGTGGCGATCTTCGCCTCGATCTCGGCCTTCACGTTGCCGGGGATTTTCTCCCCGAGATCCTTGAGCTGCTTCTCGCACTGATAGGCAAGGTTGTCGGCGTTGTTGCGGACTTCGGCGGATTCCTTGACCTTCTTGTCCTCCTCGGCGTGCGACTCGGCGTCGCGCTGCATTTTCTCGACCTCCTCCTTCGAGAGGCCGCTGCTGCCGGTGATGGAAATTTTCTGCTCCTTGCCCGTGCCGAGATCCTTCGCGCTGACGTGCAGGATGCCGTTCGCATCAATGTCAAACGTGACCTCAACCTGCGGCGTGCCGCGCGGCGCCGGCGGGATGCCGTCCAGGTCGAACTTGCCCAGCGGCACGTTGCCCGACGCCTTCGGGCGCTCGCCCTGCAGGACGTTGACGGTCACCGCGGGCTGGTTGTCCGCGGCGGTCGAGAACGTCTGGGACTTCTCGACGGGCACCGTCGTGTTGCGCTCGATGACGGGCGTCATGACGCCGCCCAAGGTTTCGATGCCGAGAGTCAGGGGCGTCACGTCGAGCAGGAGCACGTCCTTGACCTCGCCGGACATGATCGCGGCCTGCACGGCCGCGCCCGCGGCGACGCACTCCATCGGGTCGATGCCGCGCTCCAGCTTCTTGCCCACGTAGTCCTCGACGAACTTCTGCACGATCGGCATG
>JANXZI010000661.1 GCA_025355595.1 Spartobacteria bacterium | reverse complement strand
GCATCTTGGTTTTTGCTGTCGAGTTTCCATTGGCATGCGATGAAGGGCGCGCAGAAACTCATGAGCGATCCCGCCACCCAAGTCATCGAGGCCGACCTGACGCGCGCCGATCATCAGGATGCGATCCTGCGGCTTCTCAATGCCTATTCGAGTGATCCGATGGGCGACGGTCATCCGCTTTCCGACATCGCCCGCCGCGATCTGATCCCCGGCCTGCGCCAGCACCCGACCACGGCGGTCTTTCTCGCGTATCACGGCTCGGAGCCTGTCGGTCTCGCGATTTGCTTCCGCGGCTTCTCCACATTTGCGGCGCGGCCGCTCGTGAATATCCACGATTTCTCCGTCCTTCCGGAGCATCGCGGTCGTGGCATCGGACGGCTCCTCCTCGCAGCGGTCGAGCGCTACGCCCGTGCGACTGGCTGTTGCAAGCTCACGCTCGAAGTCCAGGAGAACAACCACCGCGCGAAATCCATCTACGCGTCGGCAGGTTTCTCGCAGATGCTCTACGTGCCCGAGGCGGGGCGCTCGCTGAATCTCTCGAAGCCACTGGAATGAGCCTGCCGTCTCCGCGACGCGCAATCTGCATTCATCATTTCAAAAAATGCGGACGCAGTTCAGTTTCGGAGCGCCGCAGTGCCGTTGGCTTCCAGTTTCACTTTCGCCACACCGCCGTGAATTGCGGCATCGGTTCCGCGGCGGACGGGCCTGAGTGTTCCGTCAGGCGTGGCTGAAAAGTGGAGCGTTACTTCCTTTTCCGCATCCGTGGGATTCGCGAGCAGGATGAGGCGCGAACCGTCGCGCGACACCGCGCGAAATTCCACTCCGGCACCACGCTCCTTCATTGTCACCGAAGCGTCTTCTGTTGCATCGAGGAGGAATGGCCCGATCTGCGCGATGTCGGCATTCACTCCTTTGAGCGACGCCCACACCTCCGGCTGCTCCTGCGCGAAGGTGACGCCCTTTTTGCCCGTGACGTGATTGAACGAGTAGTAGCCGATCCCGCGCGCGCCGTGGATGAGCGAGAGCCACACCATGCACTTCAGTTCCGCCGCTGTCGGATAACGAACGTTCACGGTCCATGCGAAGATTTGCAAAATCGGCAGCAGCGGTTTTTTCCCGCCGGTGGCGAGCGATGCGCGGCCCACCGCCTCGCCGACACTGCGGATGGGCTGATACGGCACGGGGTAAAGATACGGCGCTGCGACTTCGATCGTCTGCACGACGGACTCGTATTTTTCCGGCGGAGGCAGCGTGTTTGCGATGACACCCGCAGGTTCGTTCAGCCAATATCCGATCGCGTGCATCACCGGGCGGCTCGGGATTTGCGCGCGGGTTTTTTCCAGGTCGGCCTTGAGGTTTTCGAGGAGTGGCGGCTTGAGATTTAGCACCGGGCTGTCCATGCCGATGGCGAGGAGGACGCTGTCGAATTTCTCGATCTTCCTCCCGTGCGCCGCGGCATACATGCCGGCTGCGCGCGCAGCTTCCGCTTCCTCGGATTTCGCGACGGTCACCATGTTGAAGCCGTGATCGTGAATCCGTTTCAGCGAATCCGCATCCGTCGGCACGCCGTAGAGCAGGATAGGGAAAAACGGTTTTCCATTGACGACGATGCGCCCCTTTTCATCGCTGCCTGCCGTCTCAATCGGCGGAAGTGCGACAGAGCCGGTCTGGGCAAGCAACGCGGCACGCGCCAAGAGCGCGAAGACAAGCACGGAAGCTGGAAGACGAAATTTGCAGCAAGCGTTTTGCAAAGAGGGGGGGATGTCCCGGAAGTCTGGGAGGACGATGCCTGTTACGCTCCTTACACATCTATCGGAGAACGGTTGGTTCATCCCACGAAGAACCAGAAAGTTACCGTTGCAGGCAAGAGCACTGGTGGAGCGTGCCGCTCCGCGCACGCTTTCCCCCTCGCACACACGAGGGAATTGATGACCTGCTCGCGCGGTATGAAGACCGGCGTGCCGCCCATGTTGCCGGTCACCGGTATCCCGCTCAGCCCGGCCTGATCGAAATTCTTCGCCATGCCGAAGTCGCCGAACTTCGCCGTGGTCGGGTGCGGATCGGGCGCGCCGCTTCGCGCGTTGTCCTCGACGGCGACAGGAATGTCGCCGCTCCTTGCGCGCTGCGCGCAGCTTTCGTGATGCAAGGCGGAAGCGGAGTGCGGTCAGGCCCTCGTGTTATTTCTCCAATGTTGCCGAGGGCATGGTCCGGAAAAACACACCTGATCCGCCGGGCTGCTTTTCATCGGTGTCGTAGAAGACTGTCCCGAGCGTGTGATCGTCGAGCTCGACCGTGCGCGGGCACGCCCTGCCGCCGATGGCGCGGGCGGGATTGTACAACTCCACCGGGTGCTCCATGTCCCACGATTTCCCGTCGTCGCGCGAAATGATGAAATTGATTTTCTCCCCACCGACGCCGGGGCCGATGATTTGCGACGCGAGCAGCCAGCCGTTTTTGAGCGCGATCATCTCATGCCGCCAGCCCTGTGTGGAGACATCGGGGAACGGCTTCATCTCCTGCCACGTCTTGCCGCCATTGGTGGAGCGTTTTCCTTTTCCGCTGACCAACGTGCCGTCTGCGGTGCGAACGATCGGCACCAACCCGTGCGCGGCGGGATCGCCAAATGCGGTTTCTTCGCCGGTGAGCGGATTGTAGAGCACCGTGCGATCTGCCAGCGGGAAGAGCCACGCGGTCGGCGAGAGTTCGACGATCGGATGCCGGATGACGCTATGGATTTTCTGGTCCGCGTTCTTCGCGAGATTCTTCGGCTCGCTCCAAGTCACGCCATCATCGCTGCTGATCGAATACGCGACGAAGCGCGACTTCACTTTCTCCTCCGGCGAAAACCACACATTCCAAGCGTGAACCAGCCTTCCATCCGCGAGTGTCGTGAGCGAGCCGGGATAGACTGCCGTCTCCGTCGTGTGCGGAAAAAGCGCGGGCTTCGTCCACGACTTCCCGCCATCGGTCGAGCGCGTGATCAGATGCGGCTTGTATTCGCTCTTGCAGAACACCGCGACGAGCGTGCCCTTTGCCGTGATGCACAGGGCCGGATGAATGTGCCCGCTCACACCAGTCTCGATGCGCACGGGTGCCGGAAGGTTTTCCGATCCGGCGGAGGCGAACGGAGCGAAGGCGAACAGCGCGGCAAGGAGACCAATCGCGAGCCGGCTTTGCGGTGTGGAATGAATTGGCCGGGATGATTTTTCAGAGGCGTTCATGGTTCGTTGTTTTGGAGATCGTTGTTTCAAAATCATACAGTCGCGCAGTGGTAACGTGACGCCGGAACGAGCGGCATGTCTCGGGTAGCGCGGGCGTCCCGCCTGCCGTTCGAGGCGTCTCGCCTCGGACATCGGACGTCTGAGGGTGTGATTTCGAGAGCGAAGTTCTTCCTTGTCCGATGTGCGAAGCGGGACGCTTCGCACGGCAGGCGAGGACGCCTGCGCTACCCGATGCACGCCGGTCTGCTTCACACATCAGTCTCATGTCTTGCGAAGTCGCCTCAAAATCCATGCCCCTATTTCTCCGCAAAATTGTCGTGGGTGATCAGCTTGAGCGGCTTCGACGGCTTCGATTCCTTTTTGTCCGCGCCCACGCTGCTGAGGAAAAGATACATCGGCGTCTCGGGCTTGAAGCCGGTGACCTGGTCGCCGGATTTCACGCCGGCCTTCAGCAAGTCTGCGCCGCGTCCGTCGGGGTAGATCGAGAGGTAGAGGTTGTAT
>JANXZI010000627.1 GCA_025355595.1 Spartobacteria bacterium | reverse complement strand
CTACCGCAGGCACTGCATGTCCCCGCGGAAGCGTCCTGATTCCGATGAATTCGCTGCGCGACGTTTCAACAGAAACGTCTAACGTTAAGTCAAACGCTTAATTGGGACACGGCCGCCCCTGCGCCTCCGCGTGCGACGGAGACTCGACGGACGCACTCTCAGATTTTGCCCATCAGCACGAGGATGAGGACGATCACGAGCACGAGGCCGAGGCCGCCGCTCGGGCCGTAACCCCACTTGCTGCTATGCCCCCATGTGGGCAGGGCACCGATGAGGAGGAGGACGAGGATGATGAGGAGGATGGTGGATAGTGGCATACCCAAAGATCGGGACAGCCAGAACTTTGGCCGTATCGTATTCAGAGTGCATGGACCCTGAACCCGACATTCCCTGGGAGCGCTTCGCGGCATTTGTGCGCCTGCACACGCACGATGTGCGCAACGGGCTGAACTGCCTCGAACTCGAGAGCTCGCTCCTGCAGGAGCTCGTCGCCGATGAGGAAGGACTCGCCTGCGTCGCGCGGGTCCGCGACCAGGTGCGCGCACTCGGCGCGCAGATGCGGGAGCTTTCCGCGCTCGTTCAGAATCCAAAGCCGAGCATGGCACCGCTCGCAGCGCGCGATCTTTTCCTCATCTGGAAGGAACAGCAGGCCAGTCTGCCGCATCCGCTCGCAGCGCAGTGGGTGGATGAACTCGGCGCGGAAGAGGTGAACGTGGACACCGGCATGATGGCGAGTGCGTTTCGTGCACTGCTGGGAAATGCCGCGATTTTTTCCCACCCCGGCACGACGACGGCCAGTGCGCGACGTGATGGCGACGAGGTGATCTTCGAACTGCGCGAGCCGAAAACCGACGCCCTGGATCCGTCCGCGTGGGGCGGAGCCCTCGCGACGACACGGCGCGGCGGCTACGGCCTCGGCCTGTGGTCGGCACGCCGTCTCCTCGCTGCAAACCACGCGCGCATCGAGCAGCGGTATGTCGCCAGCGAAGGCGCACTGGTCACGCGCATTTTTCTGCCCGTGTGTAAATGAGACGGCCAGAGCGCCGCAGCAGCAGCGGTTTTACGCCATGCGCGCCCGCATGCTTCTCGCCCCCGTGCTCAGCGATTTTGAACCCTTGCCAGCCGCCGTGGATGGACACGCACGAATGGTCCCCAACGCATCGCGCGGCAGCAGCGCGGCGATCCATGAGCATGCGCGCTGACTCCCGCGCGAAACAGGAAGGGCCGGACGCCGATCGGCGTCCGGCCCGTGCGACTACGCCGTCGGCGTGCGCCGATTGAAGACCAGCGCGATGACGAACAGCACGATGAACACGAAGAACAGAATCTTCGCGATTCCCACTGCGGTGCCGGCGATGCCACCGAAGCCGAGGACGGCTGCGATGAGTGCGATGATGAGGAATGTGATGGCCCAGGAGAGCATGGTGGTTGGTTTCTTTTGGTTTGGAATTTCGCTTGCATCCACTGAATCGCCACGGCCCCGGAGCCTGCGTGTGTGGAAGGGGAAATATCTCGCACCAGCCGCTGCGCTGCCCGATTCCTGCTCCCGAGTATGCTTGCCCAACCCCGGGGCCCGCGCACCTTTCGCGACACTTGCCATGAACTGGAAACGAATCTCCCAAATCCTCGCTGTCGTCGCCTTTGCCATCGGCCTTTGCGGCTTGGCGGGCTGGGTGTTTGACGTGGACGGCTTCAAGCGCATCCACCCCGAATGGGTGACGATGAAGGCGAACACCGCACTCTGCCTCATGCTTGCGGGTGCGGCAGTGGCGATCATGCGGGACGAGGATTGCGGCAGGCTGAAGCGGCGCGTCGCACAGGCGTGCGGGGCGGCGATCGCATTAGTCGGCGTGCTCACCGTTTGCGAAAACATGTTCGGCTGGGATTTCAGGATCGATCAGGCGCTCTTTCCCGAATCACAGGAGCAGGCAGGCCGTTCTTTTCCAGGGCGCATGGGGCCGGCCTCGGCGCTGATCTTCATGCTGCTGGGATCCGCGATCCTCCTCCTCGACGTCCGCACACGGCGAGGCACCTGGCCGGCCCAGTGGTGCGTCACGGCGGCGACGACGCTCACGTTACTCATTTTCCTCAGCTATTTTTACAAGGTGGAACTGCCGCTCTGGATGGCACCGTACATTTCGATCGCACTCCACACGGTGATCGCGTTCCTGCTGCTCTGCGCCGCCGTTCTGGTCGCGCGTCCTGAACGGGGATTTGCGGCGATCTTCCTCGCCGAGAACACCGGTGGAGTCGTCGCGCGGCGGATTCTGCCCACGGCGCTGCTCGCGCCCGCGCTGCTCGGGTGGCTCTTCGTGCTCGGTCGGGAGGCGGGCTACTACGGGCGCGGCGCGGGCGTGGCGCTGCTCGCTGCTTCGATCACGGTGATTTTTACGAGCCTTGTCTGGTGGATCGCGCGGGCTCTCGAAAGGAGCGATGCAAAACGCCGCGCCGCGGAGGAAAGCCTCCGGCGCAGCGAACACGAGCTGTCGGATTTTTTCGACCACGCCGCGGTGGCCCTGCACTGGGTCGGCCCGGATGGCAGAGTGCTGCGGGTCAACAACACGGAACTCGCCATGCTGGGCTACACGCGGGAGGAATATCTCGGCCACAGCATCGCGGAGTTTCACGCCTCTGCGCCGATCATCGGGGACATCCTCGCCCGGCTGACGTCCGGCGAGACGCTCCGCAGTCATCCCGCGCAACTGCGCTGCAAGGACGGCTCCCTGCGCGATGTGCTCATTGATTCCAGCGTGTATCGCGAGGACGGAAAATTCCTCCATACGCGCTGCTTCACGCGCGATGTCACGGAGATCAAACGCGCGGAGGCCGAGCGTTCGCAACTGGCAGCGATCGTCACGTCGTCGGATGACGCCGTCGTCAGCAAGAATCTTGAGGGCGTGGTGACAAGTTGGAATGCCGGTGCGGAACGGCTGTTCGGATATCCCGCCCAGGAAATGATCGGCCAGTCCATCCGACGGCTCATCCCGGTGGATCGGGGAGCGGAGGAAGACCAAATCCTGGCGAAGTTGCGCGCGGGTGAGCGCATCGAGCACTACGATACGATTCGCATGGCCAAGGACGGGCGTCTCATAGACGTGTCGGTGACGATCTCGCCGATGCGCGACGCTGCGGGAACCATCATCGGTGCATCCAAGATTGCGCGGGACATCACGCAGCGGAAACAGAGCGAGGCGGAGCTGCGGCAGGCCCGCGACACCGCGGAGTCCGCGAATCGCGCCAAGGATGAATTTCTCGCCGCGCTCAGCCACGAGCTGCGCACGCCGCTCACCCCCGTGCTCGTGCTGGCCGGGGAAATGGAGCACTCGGCGGGGCTGCCCGAATCGGTGCGCTCCGACTTCGCGATGATCCGCAAGAATGTGGAGCTCGAGGCGCGCATCATTGACGACCTGCTCGACCTTACCCGCATCACGCACGGCAAGCTGGCGCTTCGTTTCGAGCCGGTGGATGTGCATGCGCTCATCGAGCACGCGCTCACCATCCTCCGCAGCGACCGCGAGGCAAAAAACATCGCCATCGAGTGCGCCCTCGATGCCGCGCCGCGCCGGGCGAGCGGCGACGGCGTGCGGCTTCAGCAGGTGTTTTGGAACGTGCTCAAGAACGCGATCAAGTTCACGCCCATCGGTGGGCGGATCAGCGTCCGATCATGGAATGAGGGCGGGCATGTGCGCGTCTCGATCACCGACACAGGGATCGGGATCACCCCGGAGGAAATGCCGCGCATCTTCACCGCTTTCGCGCAGGGCCTCGAGGCGGCGGCATCACGTTTCGGCGGCCTCGGCCTCGGCCTCTCGATCACCGCGCTCCTCGTGCGCGAGCACCGCGGCCGGATCTGGGCGGAGAGCGCGGGCCGCGGCCAGGGCGCGACCTTTCATCTCGAACTCCCGCTCGCCACCGCATCCGCGATCCAGAAGTCCGCCACACCGCCCACAGCAAACGGCAAGGGGCGTGCCCTGCGCATCCTGCTCGTCGAGGATCACGAGGACACCCGCGCCATCCTGCGCCGCCTGATGACGCGGTGGGGCCACAACGTCACGACCGCGGGTTCCGTCGCGGAGGCCCGCAGCACGATCGCGGGCGGGACGTTCGACCTGTTGCTCAGCGACGTGGGCTTGCCGGACGGGACGGGCCACGATGTCATCGCCGTGTGGCGGGAAAAATCGCGCGCCCCGGCGGTGGCGATGAGCGGCTACGGCATGGAGGACGACCTCGCGCGCACGCAGGCCGCCGGCTTTGC
>JANXZI010000614.1 GCA_025355595.1 Spartobacteria bacterium | reverse complement strand
CATGCCGCGGTCGCAGTCGCCGCAGGATTGCCGAACGCATCGAGCCTTCCGCGAATGCCGATGCGCCAAGGCTCTGCGTCGTGCGGAACAGCGCCCAGATCCGCAGCCTTTCCCCGCAGCGGATCCGGCCATGACGGATCGATCACGACACCTCCGCGCACCGCCGCACTACCGGGCTGGAGGCGCAGGTCGAGCGGCTTCTGCAAGTCCGCGCTTGCGCCGATGAACGCCGGATCCGCGCAGCGATCATGCTCCGCCCATTTGCTCTCTGCAAAGCGCGGCGAACTCCGGAATCTGCGCAAAAATGAATCCGCCGCGGCCGGCGCGAGCCCGACAGCCCAGTGGATGTTTCCATCGGTGTGCAGATCCACATTTCCCTCGGGCAGCACCTCGCCGGGCACCCCGGCGAACTGGAGAAAAATGTTGTTCGCAATGTGACGGTGCGTGCCTTTGCCCATCGCCTGCGCGACGCCCAGCCCGTACGCGCCACGAGACGGGCCCCCGGTGCTGAGGAACGAATTTTGCCAGATGAACATCGGCTCCCACGCCGGGCTTCCATGGTCGCCGCCGAAGCGTCCGAAAGTCGTGATCTGCGTCTCGCCGCGCGGCGGCTGCTGGTAGCGGACCGGGCGGCGAAAATCGAGGACGTTGCGCGCGATCCAGACGCCGGTGCCGGTGGCCTTGGCGTCGTTTGCACCGACTGTTTTCTGCCTCCCGTGGCCGACGCCAAATGCAAAAGTCGTGAGGCAGCCGGTGAGATAATTTTGCGTGAGCCGCACATTGCCGCCGGGCGTTGTCCCGTCCGGCGAGGTTCCGCAGGTGACGAAAAATCCGTCGTCGCTCACGTTATCGAGCAGGCAGTGGTGGATGGAGACATCCTGCACGCCGCCGATGAACACGCCGTCCACGCTGTCGGTGAATTCGCAGCGCGCGAATTCAAAATCGCGGCTCCGCCTCGCCGGAGGCTGCCATCCGCCGGCGCTGACGAGCCGTGATTCGATGGCGCGATATTTCAGGCTCCAGCGCCACGTCCACGGTGCCGCGAGCCCGCGGAATGCGCTGTCCACACAGCGCAGGCCCGAGGTGCTCTGCACGAGCAGCGCCGCGCCGCCGCCGTAGCAGGTCACGCCGTCAAGCGTGATGTTTTCGCAGTCCCTCACCGCCAATGTCGCCCGCACTGCGCCGCGGAAAACGACGTCCTGCAAGATGACGTGCGAGCAGTCCTCCAGCGTCAGCGCGGGCTGGCGCGATGCGGAGATCACGAGCGGTATCTTCCGAGGATCGGTGCCGCCCTTGTAGTTGCCGTCGCCGATGCAGGTCTGATCCGTGTGCGCGAGCCGGATGTGGATGCGACGCGTGGCGTGGTCGAAAAACACGCCGGGCCCGCAATAGACGCCGGAGCCTTCCAAGACGTTCACGCCCTTGAATTCGGTGAAGTAGTCGTTGCCCGATCGCAGATCGTTCAGGAAGCGGTAGCCGTGCAGCGGCACCATGTTCGCCGCGAAATTCCCGAGCGCATTTGTCTGCGCCGTGCCGCCGCCTTCACCGTCACCCTCGCCCTCGTCCGGAGCTTCGGCCTCGCCGCCGTTCGTGATCGGTATCGTCGAGCGATATTCGCCCGCCGCGCCGCCCTGCACCGGCTCCCATGACGTCGCGGGCGAATCCAAAAATTCCGGAATGCCGCCATCGAGGACCGCGACTTCTCCGGGGTGGCTTCGCAGTGTGATGGGCTTCTCCGCCGTTCCGCGAATCGCGAGCGTGCCGTGCCCGTGATGCACGCCGCCGCGAAGGACGAGCGTGTCGCCGGACTTGAGGTGCGCGAACGCATGGCGCAGGGATTTCCACGGCGCGGTCTCGCTGCCGTCGGCGGTGTCGCTGCCCTTCGCCGCGTCCACAAAAAGATGATGCCCGCCCGCTTCGAGCGGTCGCTGCGCTGCGACCGGCAGTGGTCGCTGCGGCGGTGGTTCGGCGGCGGATGCGGGGAACGCGCAGAGCGAAAAGATGGCGGCCGCGGTGAGTGTGAAAAGCATCTTCATGGGAAAGAGGGTGGGTGATTTTTTCGACAGCATTGCCGGATGGAATGCGTGGTTTGCGGTCATTCGATGAGGAGGAGATCGATGGCGTGGAGGGAGGGCAGCACCACGGCGTTGCCGGTGATTTTCAGCGGGCCGTGCGTCAGCGAGCGCACGGACTTCACCTCACCGGCTCCGGCGAGGCTGATGCGAAGCGCCTTCACCGGGTCAAGTTCGCTCGTGGTTCCGGCGCGCCGGTAGGCCCAGTTCATCAGCGCCACGGAGCGCTTGCCGTCCTTGTTCAGCAGCACGGCTTCGACGAGCGGGTCTTCGGGCTGGACGGGCTGCGAGACATGTTTCTTTAGTGCGGGCGCGGCGATCAGATTGCGGATGTTTGCATCGAAGTCCGCACGCATGTTGAAGGCCGCGCGGCGCACCTTTGCCGAGTAGGTGAGGCCGCTCCAGAAACCGGCGACGAACACCTCGCCCTTTCCATGCACATGGCGAATCAGCGCGGGTTTCCCGTCGGCAAATGTCGCGAGAACCTCCGCGGTCTTGCTCACGAGCGGCTCGCGCGAGATGCCCGCCTGGAGCGTGACTCCGCCCATCGTGAATGCGGCGTGCGCGGGTGCATCCGTCTCGGTGAGCGGCTTCAGTCCCGCGGCGCGATAGCCGGTCACGCTGCCCCACGATTCCAATTTGCGATCCGAAAGGCCGAGCATCGGAGCGATGGCGGTCGCGGGCTGGTTGGCCTCGTCGCGCGAGAGGCCGAGCGTGTCGGTGAAAAGGGTGCCGCCGGCGTTCACCCATTGTTCGACTTTCGCCGCGGCGTCGCGGCGGAGATTCGGACCGATGATGTAGATGGCCTTGTAGCGATCGAGTTTTCCCTCGGCGAGCTGCTGCTCACTGAGGATGTCCATCGGGATGTGCGCGTGCGTGAGTGCGAGCCAGACCCACTTGGCATTTTCAAACGCGGTCACGTTGAGTTCCGAAGCCTTGCCCCAAATTTCCGACGAGCGGGGCGACACGAAGGCGACCTCCGGCTGCGCCGCCCACTTCGCTCCGTAGAGATGATCCTCGCCAGCGCCGAGCAATCGCGTGGCGCGCGCGACTTCCTCCAGCAGGTCGGGGCGCTGCGAGAAGCTGTCGCCCTTCGAGTAGTCGGGGCCGTACGTGTACCACTCCAGCGCGGTGACTCCGCGTGCGACCACCGAGAGCATGCGCTGCGCCGGAGCGCCGCGGTGCGGCTTCACGAGGCAGCCCATTTTCATCCCGTGGCGTGTCGCGATGCCGCGCGCGATGTCGCCGAGATAGGACTCGAGCTGCCACACCTGCGCGTCGCGGTTCGAGGTCTCGAAGACCATCGCGGTGTTCGCCTCGTGATCGTAGAACTCGTGCCAGTCGAGGCTCGATCCGTCCCAGCTCGGCGTCGGCCCCTGCATCGCGTAGAGTGAGATGTTTGCGACCGCGAATTCCTTCGCAGCCTCGGGGAAAACCTGCGCCGTGGCGTGCGTCATGAAGCGGAACGTCCAGTAGTACCGCATGGCGTCGGCTGCGCCAGATGGGGCGGGGGCCATGCTCGATCCGCCTTTCACTTTTTTGTCAGCGGAAAGCCAGATGTCGAATGGCTTCACCTCTTCCCATTTTGCGCAGCCGACTTCGGCGAGCGGCACTTTGTTCGCGCGCAGGTATTCGCGGAACTGCTCCGCGCAGCGCTCGCAGCGGATAATGTGATCCTTGGCAAACACGCCGATCTCGTCATCCCACAGCGCCCACGATTCGCTCGCGCCCGCATCGTGATGTTTGGCGATGGCCGTCAGGATGGATTCGTTCATCAGCGGCTTGAGCCGTGGATCGAACGGACACGAATCCGGCTTCTCGTCTTTCCTTGCGCCCTTCGTCAGCAGTCCCATCGGCTCGCCGGATCCCGGCGGGCCCCAGAAAATGCGGCGGAACTCTTTGCCAAAACCCGCAGCTTCCGCGAGGCGCACGGAGTCAGTCATGCCGTTGATACCGAGCAGCCGCAGCGTGCGGCATTCGTCAGCGAGGATCTCGGGATTGCAATGGCGCACGCCGAAGCCGGAGCTGCCGCCAAGCCCTGTCGCGGGGCCTTCACCGTAGCCACCGAGGTGGCCGATCACGCCGAAGAGTTTCGGCATCGGCGCAGGGTCGGGGAAAAGTTTCTCCAGCCCCTCGCGCCGCGCGCGTGCGTGTCCGCTGAGACCGGTGAGCTGCGCGATGAACTCCGGATTCACCTTCTCGCCGAGCGCCGCGCCGGGAAAGGCAAAGCCGACCGTCGCGCCTTTCGGTGCAGTCTCAATGAATTTTTTGAAGACCTTGCCGGACTCCGCAAATTCAAACTCGACCGTCGTCTCCGAGAGCGGCGGGCCGGGCTTCGGCACCTTCGCGCTGCCGACTGGCGGGGAATTCACGACGATCGTCGCAAAGCCGAAACCGCGCACATTTCCGATGACACCGGCGACAGGCACCCACGCGCTCCACGCATGGAGCGGAATGTCGAGCACCTGCGCCTCCGAGGTGAATGCACCCTTCACCACAGTCCCTCCGAGCCCCTCGCCACCGTGACGCCACGCGACGCGCACGACGGATTGCTCGGGCACCGCCTTCACGACGCGGATGCGGAATGTCAGCTTCGCCACCGCGCTGGAACCGCGCGCCGTCTTGTCGGCGAGGTCCACCTGATCCTGCGCGTGGAGCGTGCCCGCGATGAGTAACGCGCAGGGAAGAAATGCAAAGTGGAGGGGGATCATGGTTTTGTGAGTGTGGCTTTCGTCAGGCGCGAGGGCGTGTCGTTGCCGAGCGCCTTCTTCATAGCGGAGTGCCATTGGCGGATCTTTGCGTCGTTCGTGAAAGCGTAGAGCCCTTCGTCCGGCCCCGCCCAGTCGCGGTGCGCGAGCAGCATCGTCTCCCGGCGCTCGCCGAGATCGAAGGCCTCGCGCAGCAGCGCATCGCGCTCGGCGGGTGCCTCGCGTCGCTCTTTCACGACGGTGGAAAAGGTGTCGAGCTTCACTCCGAGTTCCGCGAGCCGGCGGTAGGCGTCGAGCAGGCCGAGCATCACGCGCGTATAGTCCTGGCCGAAGCGGTGGAACGCCACGCGACCCGCATATTCGCCGGTGGGCGCCTTTTTCTCCGCCTCGCGCAGATGCCGCTCGGCCTCCTCGATCGTCTCGCGCGGGAGCAGACGGCCCCACGCGCCGATCACATTCGCGTAGGCGATGCCGGTCGCGTCCACATGGCGATCGCGCTTCGGCCAGTTCGCGTCCAGCGCACGGCTGTACGTTTCAAAGTATGCTTCCATCTCCGCTGCGACCGGACCGTAAGCCGAGGTGTGGAACTCGCGCATCACGGTGGCCGTGTCGCGCGACGGATCCCACATCATGCGCGTCAGCGCCCAGAAATTGGGCGCCTGCGTCGCGAACGATTTGCTGCCCTCGCCGTACGCCGCGACGAACCCGAGTCGGTGCGCCTCGGCGAGGTTCGCGATGATCTGCTGCGGATGAAGGAATGGCAGGTCGTGGTAGTAGTGGTTTCCCCATCCTTCCCGCACGACCATCTTCGCCCCGAGCTTCTGCCAGCCCGCGACCGACTCGCGCCACTCGCGCAGGTTCTCCGGGTCGCGATGAGCGGCACTTTGAAAGACAAACGAAAGATACAGATTCGGTTCCAGCTTCGCGATTTTCACCGGCGGACTATTGTAAAAAGTGTAGGCAAACATGCCGCAGCCCTTCGCCGGATTTTTCTCGCGCACGCGACGCGCGACCTCGTTTGCATACGTGAAAATGCGGTCGCTGAGCTGGACGTGCTTCTTGTCGTAGGCGAGCACGCCGGGCACATCGAGCGCGCGACACCTCTCGCATTCACAGAAGCCGCCGCCGTCGCTCGGCGAGATGTTCATAATGTCCTGCTTCCCGTGCAGCACGTGCTCGACCATGCGTGCGATCACGTCGGGATTCGTCGTACACATCTGGGGCGGCTGGCGTTGGCCATTTACGAGCGCGAACCACTCGGGGTGTTGCTTGAAAATTTCGCCCTTCCGCAAATCGAACGCCGCATCCCACGCGTGCCCGAACACCGCCGACCGCACCCACGCGAGCCGCGAGCGCCGCGCCCACTTCCTCGCTGCGTCGCCGAATGCCTTCGTGTGATAGCCGAAGTAGCCGAGCTGGATGGAGCGAATCTCGAATGCCGGCGTGCGCCGCACGTCGAGCGCAGGCACCGTCGCGTCGGGATTCACCGGCACATGTTCGCCGAATTCACCGGGCCAGAACCAGCGCACGCCGAGGTGATCATCCAGCAGCGTGTACACGGCGAGCATCGAGCCTGCGTGAGTCAGCGCAGACCATGCGTCGCCCGCGCCGTCGTCTCCGCCGATGACGAGACCGCCGGGCACCGAGTGCAGCATCCACTCCTCGGTCTTCCACGGCGCAGGCGATTTTCCGAGCGCACGCGTTGCCGCACCATCACCGACAAAGAAGCTCAGTCCGGTTGCGTCCACAGAGAATTTACCCAGCGGGATCACTTCGACTTTCTGCGCACAAATCTGGCCGGCGTATTTCGCCAGTTCCTCGGCTGCCGCCTTCTGCACGGGCAGCGCATCATCCGCGATCACCACGCGGCGAAAATCACGCAGGGCGTGTGCCGGAGGTTTTTCCGCCGAGGCCGCGGCGATCATGACGAGCACGATGAAGACAATTTTTCCGAACGAATTTCTGGCCATGCGGATACAGTTTTGGAAAGGCGATGCGCGGGGCAGGGGAATGCAAGCTGAGAGCGGGCGAGACTAGCGGAGGCGCAGCGATGGGCCAGCGCCGAACGCGCGCGCCGGTAAAACTTTCCGTCAAAGATCAGCGCCGTCGCGCGGCAGATTCCGGCGATTACGCGATCAATTCCTCGCCGGTCCGGCGGCAGGCTGCACGGGCGCAGGCAAGGCCAGCGCGAGCGCCGTCGTCGCCCAACTCGCGGCGCTGATCGAGATGAACTGATCCTTGCCGTGCGGGTAGCCGGATTCGAAGTAGGACTGGATCGGCTTGCTGCGCGTCTGCACATGCCACGAGCCGTCTTCCAGCTGCTGGGCGAGCAGTAAGCGGAGGCCCCTGCGATAGGCCTCGTTGCTCGTGGCGAGTCCTCCGGTCTGGTGAAGCGCGACCAATGCGGTGCCCGTCGCGTAAGCGTCGCTCTCCAGATCGGCGAGTTGCGCCCAGCCGCCATCCGCGCGCTGCGTCCGGATCACTTCCTGCGCGGCCTTGTGGATATCCGCGTCCGTGGCGCCCGCCACACGCAATGCGCGCAGGCGGAACACGCGATCCTCGTGATCCTCCGCCGGAGTCTTGAGCAGCCACGCGCGGACTTGGGCGACGCGCTGGCCGATGCGCTCGCGCTGTTCCGCCGTGCCAAATGTCACCAGCCCGCGCAGTGCCGCGTGCGAGGAGGTGAACAGGCTCTGCTCCGTCGGCGGGCGGCGCGACTGCGGGCTCCAATGATTGAGATCCTTCTGCCAGAGCAGCAGGTATTCAGTCACCGCGGAGGTCGTCGCATCAGGCTTCCAGCCACCGTTCTCAAGCGCCCACAGCGCGTAGCCCGCCGTATCGGACTGCCCGCCCTGGCCTTTGCCCGCGAGGTAATTCGCCCGGTTGTTCGCCAGGAAGTCAGCCGTAAATTTGACCTGCTTTTGCAATTCCTCCGCGTCAATCCCGATCCCGCGCGACTGCGCCGTGGACAGCGCCATGATGGGCAGGCCCTGATTGTGGCAGGTGAAACACTGCTCGCGCTTTTCCATCGAGCCGCGCGCACCCGCCGTCAGCAGCGGCAGCGACTTTTCCACCGCGGCGCGGATCGCCTCCGTGCCCGGCGCGATGTCGGCTTCGCCTGCCGCGCCCGAGACCACCGTGGCGGAGAGGACGGCGAGGCAGCCGACGATGCGGAGCAAATGCAACACGGGGGATTTCATCATGATTCGTTCAAGTTCCGCGGCGGAGTCCCGCACGGCGAAGGCCCGGCAGCGAGAGACCCGCCATGCCGGGGCAGCCCGCCTTCACAAAGCCGCTCCGGTTCAGCGCGAGCGTCCGGCGGGACTCGGCGCATCCCAGTCTGCTGGCAGGTTCGGAACTCATGGAGACAGTCGTTGGAGAGAGAAGGGAAAAAGAGGGCGTATGCTGCCAGGGAGAACCGACCCGCGCCAGTCTTCCTAGCCCCGATTTTCCAACTGCGGACGGCCCCCTCGCCTCCGCAGTCCACTCAACCATGGCTGGTGGATGATGTGATCTGTCTTCGAAAAAGCGGACAGGGCTAATGGTTATTTTGCAGTGGAGGTTAGCGGTGGATGGTTTTTGGGGAACCTTTGTTTTTCGAACTGGAGCGGAGAGCGGTAGCCGAGGGCGCTGTGGCGGCGGTGCGGGTTGTAGAAGGTCTCGATGTAATCGAAGATGAGGAGTTTGGCGGCGGCGCGGGT